>DMTJ01000518.1 GCA_003477185.1 Lentisphaeria bacterium | reverse complement strand
AGCCCTATCGGTAAGTCGCTCCGTGCCAGCGGCAAGTTGCCATAGTCAGAGATTGACGGTCATATAGACAGAGAGAACGATGTGCAGGCAGACCATCACTAGCAGGGCCAGCACCCCAAGTACCTTCCAGCTACCGCCTGCTGCTCCCAAAGTCACATCGCGATGGGCGCGTGCGGGAATGGTCGACAGCATCGCCGAAAGATGGACGGCTCTCGGGAAGAATAACAGCGAGGCAGCGCCTGCAGTGAGCACGATCTCAGCAATCAAAGCGCCCAACGCCCAGATTTCACAGGTGAGTACAGTGCTGACTAGAAACATCGAAATCGCGAGCAGAGGGGCGAAGGTTTACGTGGCTTTCGCCAGCGCAATTGGATTCAACGCAGCTTGCACACCGTCTGTCGCGATGATGCGGATCAGGCACACGCCGATAAAAACCAGTGCCGTCCACGAAGACATAAAATCCACGGCACCCGTGAGAATGATCATTTCTGTGGCCTGCTTGGCGCCCAGCAGCATGGCATGAGGCGCTTGAATGCAGGCGCTAAGCGCAGAAATAATGAGCCCGATAAAGTCGCACCAGACCAGTGATCTTGCGGAAAATTGGGGCCGGTCAATGCTCTGTGCGAAGTCCGCAAGATCTTGATCCGGGACGATGCCAGACTCGCGCCGGAGGCGACCGTTCAGAATGGTGGCGCTGGTAGCGTGCCATTCGATGCCGATTCCGGGAAACGGAGAGACCATGCCGCATTCGGGAAAAGCACGGAGGATGCGCTCGGACTCGTGTTGCCAGCAGGGCAGGAAGAGGACGTCGGCATCGGCCATGGTGATGACCTCGGCGAACGAGCCTCGCACCACATTTGCGAGGCTGTCGACTTTGCCGAAATTGCGGGAATTGATGACCAGCTGGTCAATGAGTCCTGCGGTTTACGAACTCCGCAACTGGTGGACCACGTCGGCATGACAGCCGTTGGCGATCACAGTCACGACGGTGTGAGTGGGATCGCTGGTGGCGTGCAAGGACCGCAGGCTCAGATTTAGGATCTCCGGCAGCTGCTCGAAATAGCCGGCGGTTTCGGGGGTATAAACGGGGAGAATGACCTGATGCCGCGCGAACGGCGGCAAGTCCTCGTGGGACTTGACTGGATTCTAGCCAATTCTCACCCGTTAAATCCCAGTGTGCTGACTACAATTAGAGCTTGGTCGCAAACTCACGTGCTTTCTGGGCAAGGCCTTCAGCAAGCGCGACGTCCAGACTGGCGATCTTGTTGGCCTTGGCGTAGTCCCGCACATCCTGCGTGATCTTCATGCTGCAGAATTTGGGTCCGCACATGCTGCAGAAGTGGGCAACCTTGCTGGAGTCCTTGGGCAGAGTTTCATCGTGATACTCTTTGGCGCGCCAGGGATCGAGCGAGAGGTTGAATTGGTCATGCCAGCGAAACTCGTAGCGAGCCTTGGACAGGGCGTTGTCGCGCACCTGTGAGCCGGGATGGCCTTTTGCGAGGTCTGCAGCGTGGGCCGCGATTTTGTAGGTGACGATGCCCTCGCGCACGTCATTGCGGTCAGGAAGACCAAGATGCTCTTTCGGGGTGACGTAGCAGAGCATAGCGCAGCCGTACCAGCCGATCTGGGCAGCGCCGATTCCGGAGGTGATATGGTCGTAGCCGGGGGCGATATCGGTGGTCAGCGGGCCAAGGGTGTAGAACGGAGCCTCGAAGCAGTCCTCGAGTTCCCGGTCCATGTTTTCCTTGATCATCTGCATCGGCACGTGGCCAGGGCCTTCGATCATGACTTGGACGTCGTGCTCCCAAGCCAGCTTGGTGAGCTCGCCGAGGGTCTGGAGTTCGGCAAACTGGGCGGTATCGTTGGCGTCGGCAATGCAGCCAGGACGCAGACCGTCGCCGAGAGAGAAGGCCACATCGTAGGCCTTCATGATCTCGCAGATTTCTTCGAAGTGGGTGTAGAGGAAGTTTTCCTTGTGGTGAACCAGGCACCACTTGGCCATGATCGAGCCACCGCGGCTGACGATACCGGTGACGCGCTCAGTCGTGAGCGGGAGGTAGGCAAGACGGACACCGGAGTGGATGGTGAAATAGTCTACGCCCTGCTCGGCCTGCTCGATGAGCGTGTCGCGAAACAGCTCCCAAGTCAGTTCGGCGGGATCGCCATTCACTTTCTCAAGCGCTTGGTAGATCGGCACGGTGCCGACGGGAACTGGGCAATTACGCACGATCCACTCGCGGGTCTCATGAATGTGGCGACCCGTGGACAAGTCCATCAGGGTGTCTGCCCCCCAACGTGTGGCCCAGGTCATCTTCTCGACTTCTTCTTCGATCGATGACGTGACGATGGAGGTGCCGATGTTGGCGTTGATCTTGACCAAGAAGTTCCGGCCGATCGCCATTGGCTCAAGTTCTGGATGGTTGATGTTGGACGGGATGATGGCCCGGCCGCTCGCGACTTCCTCACGCACGAACTCGGGCGTGATCTGCGCGGGAAGATTGGCGCCAAATGACTCGCCGGGGTGCTGCGTCTGGAGATCGGCGTCTGCCTGGGCGGCGCGTGCCTGATTCTCACGAATGGCGACATACTCCATCTCGGGCGTGATGATGCCGCGTCGTGCGTAGTGCATCTGGCTGACGTTCTTGCCTGCCTTGGCGCGACGCACGGTGGGCTTGCCCGGGAAGCGCACGGGGTGCAGCTCGGGGTCGGCTTCGCGAACTTGGGCAAAGTCGGATGAGGAGCCGGTGAGGACCTGGGTGTCTTCGCGCTCTTCGATCCAGTTGGCGCGCATGGGGGCCAGGCCGTCGTGAATGTTTACCGTGACGTCCGGATCGGTGAACGGACCGGAGGTGTCGTACAACGGGACCGGGCTGTTAGGCCCGCCACCGAACTCCTCGGAGCTGTCCCCGAGGTGCACTTCGCGCATGGCGACACGCAGGTCGGGTCGACTGCCTGAGACATGTGTCTTGCGTGAGTTGGGAAATGCGGCATCCGCGTGGCTGTTTGCCTCGGGAATTAGGTTCTGAGAGCTGGAGCCCATGATTGTCCTCGGTGTATGTGTCAGATATGAATTTTGGCTTTGTGGGCTTCGCGCCAAACTTGGCTGCGACGCTCTAATTCGTTTGGAATCAAAAATTGGCCTCGGATCTTCTCGATGATCTCGTCCTGAACGCGGCTGAGGGGTTGGAGCCCGACCGGTGCGCGATCCGTCACCTTGATAATATGGAAGCCGAATTTGGTTTCGATGACGTCACTGACATCGCCGGGGGACATGGCAAAGGCAGCTTGCTCGAAAGGGGGAACCATCTGGCCTTGGCGGAAGAAGTTCAGGTCGCCGCCGCGGTTGGCGCTGGGGCAATGACTGTGGGTGCGTGCAAGTTCTTCAAACGGCGTACCTGCTCGGGCCTGCGACAAGACCTTGCTGAGCTTCTCGCGTGCGGCGGCCTTGTCCTCGGGGCTGGCGACCGGTGACAGACGAAGCAAAATGTGGGAGGCGCGCACGCGGGCGCCGTCCCAAGTGAACTCCTGCTGGTTCTTGCCGTAGAAGTCAATCACTTTCTCTTCGCTGACTGTGAGCTCGGACGAGAGCTGGCGCACCCAGTTGTCCGCCATGAGCTTGCGGGCGATGTTTGCCTTCCAAACCTCAAACGGCATGCCCTGGGCCTCGAGCATTTGGGTGAAGTTCTTGATGCCGCCGTACTCCGCCGCTGCCCGATTCATGACCTGCTGGATGTCTTCGTCCTTGGCCTCGATGCCTGCCGCCGTTGCAGAGTCTTGGAGAAAGCGCTGGTAGAGCCAGTTGTCGGCAAGCTTGCGCACCTTATCGCGCAGTTCATCCTGGGTGAAGGTGCGTCCGCGTTGTAATTCGATTTTGAGGCCCACGCCCATTTGACCACACAATGTCACCTTGGCCAGGGTCTTGTCGCCGTAGCTGGCAATGGTGGCGGGGAGAAAGGCAAGCACCGCTTCAAGCGACTGCCCAGTCGGGTCATCGGCCTTGTCAAAGGGCTCGATCGGGGGCGGCGGCGGCAGCGGAATGGGGGGCAACTCGTCGCCTTGAGCGGCGGTGACGAGTAGGATGATGAGAATGGATAGCCAACGAATGCTCATGGGTATTCCTGAAGACGGTAGATTGGTGTGAGAATGCCACGGAGTGAGGGCCAAGGCGCGTTTTGTGGCTCCGCGATGGCAGCGTCAAGCCTGCGCCGAAGACCAGCAATATTGGCCTCCGGATGCAGAGATACAAGCTTGTCGAGCCCGATCACTGCGGAAAGCAGGTAGCCTTGTTGAAAAGCACTCATGACGCGGAGCCGTCGCCCAGTGGCGGAACGCGGGAGCCGCGGCACCATCAACTCCGCGATTGCGGTCCGGCGTGCGGGATCGCCGTTCTGAAACATGAGAAACAGGGCGATCTCATTTTCGGTGGTCGCCTTACCGTAGAAACTCAGGCTGGTTGCGGACTCCGCAAGTGCCACCGGATGCTGCGGATCGAGCTGTTGGAGCTTCACTATGGCCGCGGCCAGATCGGTCCACGACGCCAGCAGGATGGCGCGATCGATGTCCCGTATGATGCTGTCCACCTGTCTGCGCTTCTCGATGTCTTCAAGCGCAACTAGCTCCCGGCGTTCGCTGCGAATCCACTCACGATAGAGGTCTGCATCGGCGCCCAGTTCTTCGGGGGCGGGCAGAGTGAGCAGCGCGGTATTCCAATCACTGCTGTCATGGTAGGGCCCAGCAGTACGATAGGCGAGGACCTGACTGAGTGCCTGCAGGCGATTTCGTTCGGCTTCGATCCGCGGCGTGGCTCCAAGCTCGATCATGGCCCCTTCGATCTCATCCACGGCGCGCTCGAGATCGCCCTCGCCTTCCGCCAGGTGGCGCGTGGCAGCGGTAATAGCCTCGGTTTCGTAGGACTGCTGCAGCAGGACGTGGGGCAGCGCGTATTCTGGCCGCAATGCCTGGAGGCGTTCGAGATTTCCGATCGCGTCATCGAGAGACTCGGTCTGCATCGCCTGCAGCGAAGCCAGCAACAGGCGATTGGCATCGCTGTCGTAGGGCGGAGGCGGGGCCTTGCTGCAGCCCGCTACCAGAAGCAGCAGCAGAGCACTGAATGGAAGGAAGGGTTTCACTCGTTCAGATCAGATCGCGAAGTCATCATAGAGCGAGACGCCAGATTTTGCGGACATCGCATCGACGTACTCTCGGGTGCGAGTGGGCCACTCGCACCCGGCAACCAGGGTAAGACCACGAAGCTTGGCGAAAAGGTCGATGTCATCGTAGCTCAGGGTCTCGTTCACGTACTCGCCGCGCAGTAAGTTGCCGAACTGTCGCAAGCCCTCGTTCATGATCTGCAGTTGCGCAGGTGTCTCGGCCATCAAGGCTGCGAAATCGCCGATGTAGGCAGTCTTGGCGCGGGTGAAGTACTCGCGCGCGCTTGCAGTCGCAAACTCTTTTAGCGGTGCCTGGGGCACGCGCGGCAGGCACAGATCGTTCATCGTGCCCTTAAATTGATCGACCCACGCGGCTAGATCTGCGCGCTTGCTAAACGGCGCAAACGTCGCGCTTTCCCCGAAGTTCTCGTCCAGATAGGCGACAATATCCAGGCTTTCCGGGATATAGGTGCCGTCGTCCAATTCCAGGATCGGCACCATCTTCTTGCCGATCATCGCGGTCGGGGTCTCGACATCGTCGTTCAGCATTACGACCAGCTCACAGGGAATGTTTTTGATGCCAAGCGGCATCCAGGCTCGCACGCAATACGGGCAATGGTCGTAGATAAACAGCTTCAAGCGAATCTCCAAGTAGCATGGGACGATCAGGAATGACGCCGTAAAGTACCGCTTCCCGACCAACAAGAAAAGGACCCAGCATGTCTGCCTACGACAGCATCGCCTTGTTACTGACTCTTTCCGCCCTTTTAGCCTACGTAAATTATCGCTGGGTGAAGCTGCCGATGACCATCGGCGTGATGGCTGTGGGGCTGTTGCTTTCGCTTGGTTTGATCGCGCTGGACGCGGCAGGCATGGACCTGCGGACCCCGGCTCGGACATTTCTGGCTGGCCTGCATTTCGACAAGGTGCTGATGCATGGCATGCTCAGCTACCTGCTTTTCGCCGGGGCCCTGCATATCAATCTCGATGATCTGGCCCGCGAAAAGACGGTGGTCGGGGTAATGGCCTCGGTGGGGATCGCGCTTTCGACCTTTCTCGTCGGCACGGCGATGTATGGCCTGACGCAGTTGGTCGGGATAGAGGTCTCCTACCTGTACTGTCTGGTTTTCGGCGCGCTGATTTCTCCGACGGATCCAATCGCCGTGCTCGGCATTCTTAAGACCGCTGGCACGCCGAAGAGCCTGGAGACCAAGATTGCTGGCGAGTCGTTGTTCAATGACGGGATTGGGGTGGTGATCTTCCTAGTGCTGGTCGAACTCGCCACGGGGCAGGAGGCCAGCTTCGGGCACATCGTTAAGCTGTTTGCCGTGGAAGGTCTCGGCGGTGTCGCGCTCGGCATGGTCCTCGGGCTGTGTACCTACCGGTTGCTGCGCGATGTTGATAATTATCAGGTGGAAGTGCTGCTGACGCTCGCGTTGGTGGGCGGCGGCTATGCGTTGGCCATGAAGCTGCATACCTCGGGACCGATCGCGGTGGTGGTCGCCGGGCTGTTTATCGGCAATCATGGCCGGCAGTTTGCGATGTCCGCAAAAACGCGGGAACATCTGGACGGGTTCTGGGAATTGGTCGACGAAATTCTGAACGTGGTCCTGTTTGTGTTGATCGGTCTCGAGCTGCTGGTGCTGGATTTCGAGCCCATCTACTTTGGACTGGGACTGGCGGCGATCGTGATCGTGCTGCTGGCTCGCCTGATTGCGGTTTCGAGTACGGTCACTGTGCTGCGGTTCAACCGCCAGTTCAGTCCGCACGTGATTCGCATTCTGACCTGGGGCGGAATCCGTGGCGGCATCTCCGTAGCGCTGGCGCTGTCTTTACCACCGAGCAGCGCGCGCGACTGGATTCTTGCAGTTACGTATCAGGTAGTCATATTTAGCATCCTCGTTCAAGGCCTCACGATCAAAAAGGTGGCTGCCGCTGCCAATTCCACCGTATGAAGTATTTTCCTCTCCCCCTGCTTCCACTGTTCACCTGCCTGGCCTTCGTCGCGCTTGCCGACGAGCCTTCCCCTTCTGTGGAAACGCCCATTCTGTTCCTCGACAGCCGACCGCTAGCGGTTGCTGCCGAACTAGACCGGCACGCAAAGTCCTGGCATGGTATGCTGAACAACCCCAAGAAATGGACCGAGCGCGAGGGCGAGCAGACCTTGCTGGTGGCGGACCTCTCGCAGGTGCCCTTCCGCGTGCAATCGTTCGCGCTGCGGCCAGCGATTGTGGATCTGACTCCGTTTGCCGAGGGCTATGCGTCCGGCGGCACCCATCTCCTGGGGCACTTTTTGGTGCAGGGGCTTCTGAAGAGTGAGCAAGATTCGGGAGCCAATCTCGTGCTGAGCATGGAGCAAGCGGAAGCGCAGAAGGCCAACGCCGGTGCGCTGGAAGCCGCCACTCGCGGGACCACGACCAACTGGGTGCGGCTGACGAACCGGTATATCGCCGAGCGCGGCGTGGACCGGTCATACTGGCAGATCCTGCGCCCTTCGGCACCAGCGATCCGCTGGGTGCATCACGATGGCTCGCTGCTGGCCATTCACACCGGCCACGGCAACAAGCGTATTGACGGACGCCAAGTAGGCGTAGACGTCTACTGCTTGGTCACGGCAACTGGAGAAGTCACGCGCTACATCGTTACGGCCCACGGCCATTGAGCCGCGGACTTACAGACAAGGTTGAGCGACTAGGGAACAAGCTCCCGGACCCAAGCACGCTTTTTGTCATCGGGACCGCGGTCGTGGTCATCGCCTCGGCGATCGCCATGGCGACCAACTGGGTGGTAGTGCAGCAGATCCCCGTCGTCGACGAAGCGGGCACTCTCACGTGGAAGGCAGGTACGAGCTATCAGGCCACCAGCCTGCTGACTCGCGACGGGATCTACTGGCTGATTCGCAATCTGGTGCCAAACTTTATGGATTTCCCGCCGCTGGGCGTGGTTTTGGTCGGCATGCTTGGGATCGGCGTCGCGGAGCGCAGCGGGTTGATTGCCGCCGCCTTGAAGGCGTTTATGCGCGTCGTGCCGTCGGCATTGCTGACACCAGCTATGATCTTTCTAGGCATTCTGTCCTCGCTGACACTGGATGCTGGCTATGTGGTCCTGCCGCCATTGGCCGCGGCTTTATATCGGGCGGCCGGGCGCTCGCCGCTGGCCGGACTGGCTGCGGTGTTCGCAGGCGTCGCTGCTGGCTTCAATGCCAACTTCTTCATCACCGGGCTGGACCCACTACTCGCCGGATTGGCCACCGCTGGCGCGCAGCTAATCGCGCCCGACTACGTCGTCAATCCTGCCTGCAATTGGTGGTTCATGATGGTCAGCACCGTGGTCATGACATTCACCGGTTGGGCCGTGAGTGCCTGGTTCGTCGAGCCCAGGCTGGCTGCGAAGTCCGCTGCAGAGGGCGGCCCGGTTGCGGAGTCCGCAACCGACGCCGACGCCGCAGCGATTGGGGAGAAGGAGCGAGCCGGATTGCGCTTCGCAGGAATCATTTTGGTGATCGCCATCGCCGTCACCTGGGCCTCGATTCAGATCCCAGGCGGGCCGCTACACACCTACACACTCACCGCAGACACCGGCCAGCAAGTGATTGCGGAGTTCGCAAGCGCCGAGGACGGCTCGCGCGTCCTGGCCCCGAGTAAAGAGAAGTTTTCGCG
>DMTJ01000453.1 GCA_003477185.1 Lentisphaeria bacterium | reverse complement strand
TGGCGCGCCTACGCACGAGGGGAACGCACCGTCTGCGGTATCGAGCTTCCCGAGGGCCTGCAGCAGGACCAGCGTCTTCCGGAGTTGCTGATCACGCCGTCGACCAAAGGGATTCTCAACGGGCTAATCGACGTCCCGCCCGTGGATGACGTCAACATCTCGCGCGCGAACATCGAGCAAAACCTTGCAGCATTCCGCTTCAAAAGCGTGGCCGACATTGATCGCTACGAGACCCTATTGAAGGAGGGCTTCGAGCTCATCGACAAGGCGCTGGACGGAATCGGGCAGATCTTTGTCGATACCAAGTTCGAGTTCGGCTATGCCACGAACGCGGCCGGAGAAGAGCGGATGATCTACATGGATGAAGTCGGGACACCGGATTCATCACGCCTCTGGGACAAGGCCGCGCATGCAGACGGCAAAGTGGTGGAGAACTCTAAGGAAGAGTTCCGCAAGCTGCTGTTGTCCACGCTGCCTGATCCAGATGTCCTGCTGGACAAGAGCCGGATGGCAGAGCGCAAGCAGGTCGCAGATTCGACAGACCTTCCGCTCGAAGTCATGCAGCAAATCTCCGACACCTATACCGGAATTGCCGCGCAGATCACCGGCGCCGAGGTGATTGCGCCCGAAAACCCGCGCGAAGAGATTCTGGAAGCGCTGAACGGCTATGGCTTGGTTCGGTGAGTACCCCCGCGGTCGGGATCCTTGGCGGCACCAGTCTACTGGGCAGCACCTTGTTCGAGGGGGCTGAACCACGGAATGTGGTTACGCCCCACGGCGCCGTCACTGTTCGCCTGACCGCTGATGTTGCCTTTGTGCAACGTCATGGGGAGGCGCCGTTTGTGCCCCCGCACAGGATCAATCACCATGCGAACATCGCAGCATTCAAGAAACTGGGCATCCAGAACATTGCAGCGGTGAATTCCACAGGCTCGCTACGCGAAGATTGGCCCCCGGGTACTCGTGTAGTTCCGGTCGACTACTTCAACCTGTTCAATCCTCCCACCTATTTCGATGAAGCCATGACCTTCACAGTCCCAGGGCTGGACGCAGGGATGCGTGAGGCCCTGCTGGACGCTGCTCGGGCACTCGGTCACGAAGTGTACGATGGCGGCGTCTACACGCAGGTGCAGGGGCCGATTCTCGAAACGCCGGCCGAGATTCGATTTCTGGCGACAGTCGGCGATCTGGTCGGGATGACCATGGCGCATGAGGCCATTCTTGCCCGCGAGCTAGCCCTGAACTATGCCACACTTTGCTTGATCGATAACTATGCAAACGGCATTGCGGACACCGCACTGGCGCTTTCGCACATCGATGAAGCCCGCGCGGAGAATCTCGCCGTCGCCGAAAGTATTCTGAAGGAAGTAATCCAGCAATTCCCGGCAGGAGCTTAGTCTAATCATGTCTATCCTGATCCAGAATGTCCTCTTGGCAGATCAGAGCACCGATCTGCTGATCGAGGGCAATCGCATCGCCCGTATCGCGCCGGAGATTCCCGAGCCTTCAGGCGCGACCCTCATCGACGGTTCGCATCAGGCGATCCTGCCCGGCCTCCATAACGGTCACACCCACGCCGCCATGGTCTTGTTACGCGGCTATGCCGACGACATGCCGCTCCACCAATGGCTGACCGAGAAGATCTGGCCCATCGAGGCCAAGATGACCGAAGAGTCCGTGTACTGGGGAACCAAACTCGCCTGTGTGGAAATGATCCGCACGGGCACGACCTTCTTCAATGACATGTACTGGCATCGCCAGGGCTCGGTCCGCGCGGTAACCGAGATGGGCCTGCGCGCCTCGTTGGCTGGCGTGGTGATCGACCTTTTCGACAAAGCCAAGGCTCGTGAGCAGCGCGCAGAAGTCGAGAATGCATTCGCCGTCGCCCAGGAGAATTCCTGCGATAGAATCCAATTCACGCTTGGGCCGCATGCGATCTACACCGTGAGCGAAGCGAGCCTGCGCTGGATTGCGGAGTTCGCAACTCAACATGACCTGCTGATTCATACGCACCTATCGGAAACGCAGAAAGAAGTCGATGACTGCCTGGCGCAGCATGGCGTTCGCCCCGTGGAATACCTCGAACGCATCGGTTTTCTGGGGTCTAGGGTCAGTTTTGGGCACGGCATCTGGCTGGACGAGAGAGAGCGGGCAATCCTGGGTGAGCGCGGCTGTGCAATCGTGACCAACCCTTGCGCGAACATGAAGCTTGGCAGCGGGATGTTCGCGTTTGCGGACACCGCAAAGGCTGGCATCCCGATCGGACTTGGGACGGACGGCACCAGTTCAAACAACAATCTTGACCTGTTTGAAGAGATGAAGTTTGCCGCCTTACTGGAGAAGGTCCGTACCATGGATCCGACTGCTGTACCTGCGGCTGAAATCCTGCGGACCGCCACTGCCGAGAACGCCAAGATCTTCCGTCTCGGCTCCGGTGTGGTGGAAGAAGGAGCGCTGGCTGACCTGATCCTAGTCAACCTAAGGGCACTGGCCTACGCGCCGGGACACAACTTTGTCTCTGACGCCGTCTACAGCGGGACTGGATACCATGTGAATACGACGATCTGCGACGGAAAAATCTTGATGCGCGATCGCGAAATTCCTGGAGAAGAAGAGATTCGCGTTAAAGCGATTGAATGCAGCGGATTTCTTACTGCCTGAAGCCCACTTTTAAGCTACCATTATTACAGGATGCCTTTGCGGATTCTGCCGCAGACTCCACGTTCTTATGCTTTTTACAGCCATGAGATTCACGCGAACTTTGCGGAGGTTTTAGATGACCAGAATCGGAATTGTACGCGATCAACAAGTAGGCGAGCGACGGGTGGCAATGACACCACCTATTGCCGCGAAACTCACAAAACTTGGGGCCAAGGTTACGGTTGAGGCAGGGCTGGGCAAGGATCTCGGCTGGCAGGACGAAGCCTACCGCGAAATCGGCTGCGAGATCTGCGACGATCGCAGTAAACTTTTAGGCGATGCAGAGATCGTGCTACGGCTCCATCCGCCCACGGTCGAAGACGTGCAGGCGCTCAGTGAAGGCGCGGTGCACGTCAGCTATCTAGATGTATTTCAGGGATTTGAT
>DMTJ01000032.1:1778-5046 GCA_003477185.1 Lentisphaeria bacterium | reverse complement strand
AGGTAACCGAACGGCACGATCGCATCGAGCCGGTTGCGGAATTCCGGCGTGAACATCTTCTGCACCGCCTGCTCGTCCTCGCCCTCGCGGGTGAGATTGCCGAAGCCGACCGTCTCGCGCGCCATGTCCGACGCACCGGCATTGGTGGTCATGATGAGGATGACGTTGCGGAAATCCACCGACTTGCCGTGCTGGTCGGTCAGGCGCCCGTTGTCCATCACCTGCAACAGGATGTTGAACAGGTCCGGATGCGCTTTCTCGATCTCGTCGAGCAGCACCACGGAATACGGCGTCTTAATAATCGCCTCCGTCAACAAGCCGCCCTGGTCGAACCCGACGTATCCTGGTGGGGCGCCGATCAGCCGCGAGATGGTGTGCTTCTCGGCGTACTCGCTCATATCGAAGCGTTTGAATGACACGCTCAGCAACTCCGCAAGTTGCTTGCACATCTCGCTCTTCCCGACCCCAGTCGGTCCCGTAAACAGAAAACTGCCAACCGGTTTTTCCGGATCCCGCATGCCAGCACGCGACAGCTTGATGGCCTTGGACAACCGCTCCACAGCCGCATCTTGGCCGAACACTCGCTCCTTCAATCTCGCAGGAAGGGTCTGCAGCATCTTCGCGTCATCACTGGTCACATTCGCTGGCGGTAGATTTGCGATGTCGGCGATGGTCGCCTCGATGTCGCCCTTGGTAATCAGCGCCTGATCATGCGACAGGTCCGCGAGCAGGAAGGCGGCCCCGGCTTCATCGATCACGTCGATCGCTTTGTCGGGCAGAAAACGATCATGCATATAGCGCGCGGACAGCTTGGCCGCCGTCTCCACAGCGTCATCCTCGATCGTCACCTCGTAATGCTTCTCGTAGTGTCCACGCAGGCCACTGAGAATCGTAATTGTGTCCTCGATCGATGGCTCGGTGACATCGATCTTCTGGAAGCGCCGGGCAAACGCCCGGTCCTTGAGAATGTGCGTTTTGTATTCTTGATATGTGGTGGCGCCAATGCAGCGCAGTGAAGAGTTTAAGGCAGGCTTGAGCAGGTTTGACGCATCCATCGAGCCGCCCTGCGTGGCGCCAGCGCCCACCACCGTGTGCAACTCGTCGATGAAGACAATCGCCTTATCATCTGCCAACAGCGCATCCAGTACGGCCTTTAGCCGTTCCTCGAAATCTCCTCGGTAGCGTGTGCCAGCCAGCAACGAGCCCATATCCAACGCAAAAATCTGGTGCCCTTGAAGCCGGTCCGGCACCTCGCCGCGCACAATCATCTGCGCCAGGCCCTCGACCACTGCGGTCTTGCCCACACCTGGCTCGCCTACCAGCAACGGATTGTTCTTGCGCCTCCGACACAGCGTCCGCATCGTGCGCTTCAACTCCACTGTGCGCCCAATAATTGGATCCAGTTTCTCGTCACGTGCCATCTGGGTCAGGTTTACGGTAAAGGCCTCAAGCGCCTTCTGCGGGCTAGGCTTACCGCCAGGCTTGCCCTCCCCTGCCCCGGCCAGTTCTGGATCGCTTTCATCCCGCTTGGATACCCCGTGCGCGATGTAGCTGAGTACGTCCAACCGCGAAACCCCCTGCTTCTCCAAGAAATACACGGCGAAAGAATCCGGCACGCGGTACAGCGCAGCCAATAAATCCCCGCCATCCATCGTGCTCTTCTCGCTGCTGATCGCATGCATCAAAGCCACGCGCAAGGTCTGCTCGAACCCTGCAGTCTGCTCGGGCGGCTGATCCATCTGCCTGACAGCCTCCAAGGTCTCGGCGAAATACTCCTCCAGCTCGCCACTGAGCACGGCGGGGTCAGCCCCACACTCATAGATGATCTCGGCTGCCTGCATATCCTGCAGCAGCGAGTACAGCAAGTGCTCTGTCGTTAAGAACTCATGCTGGTGCTCGCTCGCGGTCTTCACCGCAAAATTCAGAACGGCCTGGGCCGCGGGACTGACTTGTGGTCCGTCAGGCATTATGTAGCCTCCACGCTGCAGCGCAGCGGAAACTGATTAGCACGGGCCATTTTGTGTACCTTATTCATCTTTGCAACTGCCACCTCATGCGGGAACACCCCGCACATCCCCCTGCCCCCCTTGTGCACAGAAAGCATAATCTCATGCGCGACTGGCACTGATTTGTTGAACACCACCTGCAACACCCCGACCACAAACTCCATCGGCGTATAGTCATCGTTGTGCATAATGACCTGATACATCGGTGGCTTTCGCGTCTCGGGACGCTCCTTTACCGCTACACCTTCCTGGTGCCGGGGATCCTGCTCGTTCATTGCGCTCATACATAGTGTTGTCTGCGGGGCGAAGCCGCCTACTTATGGCGGGTACCTGCGCGAAGTCAAGAACGAGGAAAGTATCAATTCACAGTTTCCACCACGGCGCGTCCCGATGTATCTCCCGCCGAATGGGCCAACGCACTGGAAAAATCTACCCGGTCACTCCATAGTTAGTCTCACCAAATTTGCAGCGCATCAGTTAGGAAGCAGGCATGAAACTATACGCACAGATCGGCATCAGCATACTTTGCGGCATCATCGCATTCGTGCTTTCCAAGCAGCAACTCGAAAAGCGCTACGATGAACTAGAGCTACGCGCAGCCCGGGTCAAAGTACTGGCCCCGAAGAAGGATCTCGTACCGGGCGACGTGCTCAAGCGGTCTGACCTCGGCCTGCTCCGGATCTACAAGATCAACATGACCGGCCATGAATTGAAGCCCGAGGACCTGCAGAACGTGCTCGGCCAGCGGCTCGCCTACTCCGTGCGCGCCAGCAAACCCCTGACTCTGCGGGATCTCGAACTGTCCGGCGGCATCCGCGGTGGCCAGCTCGCAAACAGGATCGAGCCCAAGATGCGCGCGGTAACCATCGCCGTGGACGCAGTCTCCTCGGTCGCCGGTCTGGTCAGGCCCAACGACCACGTGGATATCATCGGCACCTTTCGTAGTCCCGATCAAACCAGCAGCAAGCTCGATACCGTGACCTATACCTTGCTACAGGACGTCACCATTCTCGCAGTCGGCCAGGCCATGGGCGGGGATGCGGGCGGCCGTCGCGGCTACTCCAGCGTCACGCTCAGCCTCAAGCCGGACGAAGCCGAGCTGATCATCTTTTCCTCGCAGAAAGGCCGCCTGAGCCTCACCTTGCGGCATCCGCATGATGTCTACATGAAGGACCCAAACAGCATCAACTTCACCGACCTCACCAAGAAGCTGTCTCGCCTAAACCAAGCGCGCGCCACCGGCGATCAGTAAGCCCAGCCTC
>DMTJ01000032.1:0-1730 GCA_003477185.1 Lentisphaeria bacterium | reverse complement strand
GGAAATTCTCATCCAGATTCCCGGTCAACCCGAGACCATCGGCAGCTTGGTCGACGGCAGCTACCGAATCGGCAGCAGTCCTGCGGCCCATATCCAAATCGACCGACCCGGAGTCTCCGGGCGGCACGCTATATTGACCGTGGCAGGCGAAACCGCTCAACTCCTCGATGCGGGCAGTCGAAACGGCACTTTTCTCGAAGGCAAGCAGCTCGATACCAACCCGCAAACCATCACACCTGGCGAAAAGATTCGCGTAGGCGACGTGGTCCTGCGCATTCGGATCAAGAGCTCCGCGCCGCCACCAGTCGAAACCGGAGTGCCCGCCGAGGCAAACTCATTGCCCCCGGCGCTTCCCACCAGGCACGACGACGTCCCCATTTGGAACGTCTCCGGCATTCCCGCCGAACATCGCGAAGCAGCCCAGCGCATCAAGAAGGACGTCCATGACTGCCTGATCAGCCGCTTGAACCTGCGAAACGTAATCATGACCGACGCCGACGCGGCCGAAGTGCGCCAGCGTGCCAGCACCACCATCTCGACTCTGCTTGCCGAGTGCACAGACATCCCCACGGCGATCCCGCTCGACGTCCTCAAACGCGAAATCTTCAACGAGGCCGTCGGCCTAGGCCCTGTCGAAGACCTGCTTGCAAATCCAGATGTCACCGAAATCATGGTCAACGGCGCCGATAAAATCTTTGTCGAGCGCGCTGGGATCCTGAGCAAGACCGACCTCGCCTTTGCCGAGGACCAGCAGGTTCTTAAGGTCATGGAGCGAATCGTGGCTCCCATTGGGCGCCGTGTAGACGAGAGCCAGCCGTTGGTCGACGCGCGTCTCCCAGATGGCTCACGGGTGAACTGCATCATCCCACCACTCGCCATCGATGGGCCCACCCTCACCATTCGTAAATTCTCGAAAACCCCAATCACCGCCAACGACCTGGCAGGTTACGGCAGCGTGACCGATCCCATGCTGCGGTTTCTGGAAGTCGCCGTGCGGCTGCGCAAGAACATCCTGATCGCCGGCGGCACCGGCTCCGGAAAAACCACGCTGTTGAACGTCGTCAGCCACTACATTCCCAATGGCGAGCGCATCGTCACCATCGAGGACGCCGCCGAGCTACGCCTGGCCCAAGACCATGTCGTGCGCCTTGAGGCCCGTCCCCCGAGCATCGAAGGGCGCGGCGAGATTGCGATTCGCGACCTGTTGAAGAACTCCCTGCGCATGCGCCCCGATCGCATTGTCGTCGGCGAGTGCCGTGGCGGCGAAGCCCTCGACATGCTCCAGGCCATGAATACCGGCCACGACGGCTCGCTCACCACCGTGCACGCCAATTCACCGCGCGACGCCATCTCCCGTCTGGAAACACTCGTGCTCATGGCAGGCTTCGATCTGCCCCTGCGGGCCATCCGCGAGCAGATCGCCTCTGCCATCTCGCTGATCGTCCACATCAGCCGCCTCAGCGACGGCACGCGTAAAGTCATGAACATCACCGAAGTCACCGGGATGCAAGGCGAGGTCATCAGCACCCAGGACCTGTTCACCTACACCGTCCAAGGCCAAGATCCTGACGGCCGCATCCAAGGCACCCACGCCGCCTGCGGCATGGTCCCTACCTTCGCCCAAGCCATCGGCCTCGCTGGCATCAGCTTTGACCTGTCCATGTTCGAAGGTAGCGTGTGATTCCAGAAATCGAGCTATCCGTCATCGACAGGCTCTCCGTCCTGCTGCT
>DMTJ01000085.1 GCA_003477185.1 Lentisphaeria bacterium | reverse complement strand
CCTCGACCTCGAGACGGAGTGGGCACGCGTCGCCGACGCGGCAGAGATGCTTGGACCGATGGTTTGTGACACTGTGCTGCTCCTGCACAAAGCACTGGAGCAGGAACAGGATATCCTGCTCGAAGGCGCGCAAGGATCCTGGCTGGACATCGATTTTGGCACGTATCCTTACGTCACTAGCAGCAACACCACCATCGGTGGCATCTGCACTGGCGCCGGGCTACCGCCCCAGTCGGTGGGCGAAGTGCTCGGGGTGGTCAAAGCCTACGCGACCCGCGTCGGCGAGGGGCCCTTCCCCACCGAGCTTGACGATGCCGCTGGCGACGAGCTTCGCAGGGCTGGTAACGAATTTGGCGCCACCACCGGGCGTCCGCGCCGCTGCGGCTGGCTTGATGCCGTCTCAGCTCGCTACGCGATCATGCTCAACGGCGTTACCTCGTTGGCTGTCACCAAGCTGGACGTTCTCGATCATCTCCACGAGATCAAGATTTGCACCGGCTACACACTCGACGGCGAGCCCGTGGAAGGCGTTCCGGCCGACATTGATGATCTGGCCCGCGTTGTGCCGACCTATGAGAGCTGGCCCGGCTGGCAGGAAAGCACCGAAGAGATGCGCAGCTGGGATGCACTCCCCGAGAAAGCGCAGCGCTACCTCGAGCGTGTCAGCGAGCTGCTGCGCGCCCCGATCTCCCTGATTTCTACCGGGCCTGATCGAGAGCAAACCTTCCGCGCATGATTATCGAGCCAGTACGCGTCGGTGTCGTAGGCTGCGGCAACATCAGTAACGCTTATTTCAAGGCCAACGAGGTCTTCGAAAGCATTGATATGATCGCGGTTGCCGATCTTGATCTAGATCGCGCCCGCTCCCAAGCGGATAAGTGGGAGATTCCAACTGCCTGCAGCGTCGATGAACTGATGGCAAACGACGATGTGGAGCTGGTGCTCAACCTTACGACGCCGCTGGGCCATGCTCCGGTGAATACGCTCGCCATCGAAAATGGTAAGCATACTTACGTGGAGAAGCCATTCGCGCTGACCAGCGCCGAGGGCAACGCAGTGGTGAAAGCAGCCGCGGCGCGTGGCCTGCTGGTAGGCGGTGCCCCCGACACCTTTCTCGGAGATGGCGGCCAAACCTGTCGTCGCCTGATTGATGCTGGCACCATTGGTGAGCCGATTGCCGCCGTCCCGTTCATGGTTGGACACGGCCATGAGAACTGGCACCCCAGCCCCGAGTTTTACTACCAAGTCGGTGGTGGCCCGCTGTTCGACATGGGGCCGTACTACCTGACCGCGCTGGTCAATCTCATGGGGCCAATCGCATCCGTCTCCTCCAGCGCGCGCGCGACATTTCCGACGCGCACGATCACTAGCGAGCCCAAGAACGGCACCGTGATTCCGGTTGCAACTCCGACCCACATCTCCACGACGCTCAACTTCGCCAGTCAGGCGATCGGCACCATGATCATGAGTTTCGATGTCTGGCAGAATAGCCTGCCTCGTATCGAAATTTACGGTACCGAAGGGACCATCTGCGTCCCCGACCCCAATGGTTTCGGCGGCGAGATTCGTGCCTCCCGCGAGCGTGATGAATGGGAAGTCATGCCGCTGACGACCGGCCATCCAGAGTACCAACGCGGTGCCGGCCTGGCCGACATGGCCTACGCGATTCGCTCCGGCCGCAAGTTCCGCGCCGACGGCGCCCTTGTCAATCACGTGCTCGAAGCGATGGAGTCGGTCTTGGCCTCCGCCGATGCCGGTGCGAAGGTTGAGCTGCAGAGCAGCTGCGAGCGGCCTGCTGCCATTGTCGACGGTCAACCGACAGGCACATTCGAAGAATAACGTTCCGAACTCCACAGCCGCTGGATTGAAATCATGGCGTCGGCTCACGAAGAATCTCACCGCACTCAACACACCGGCTCGATCCGCGCAGCAGTTCTTGGTGCCAATGACGGCATCGTCTCTACGGCCAGCTTGATCGTGGGGGTAGCAGCCGCTGGCACAGATGGGCGCGGGGTACTGGTGGCTGGGATTGCCGGGCTGGTTTCTGGCGCGATGTCGATGGCGGCCGGAGAGTACGTCTCGGTAAAATCCCAAGAGGATACCGAGCAGGCTGACTTGGTCCTTGAACGACGCGCTCTGTCCGAGAACTGGCATGGAGAACTTGAGGAGCTTGCCGAGATCTACCAGGACCGCGGATTGTCCCAAGAGCTTTCCCAAGAGGTGGCACGACAGTTGATGGACCATGACGCGCTCGGCGCCCACGCACGGGATGAGATCGGCATCACCCAAGAGCTTTCCGCGCGCCCCTTCCAAGCCGCCTGGTGGTCTGCAATTACCTTTGCCGCTGGCGCTGGCATACCCGTTGCCATGGTGCCGATGCTCCCACTTTCTACGCTGACAGTTGCTGTACCCTCCGTCGCCATGATCGCACTGGCTGTTCTTGGCGCTATTGCGGCGCGCGCAGGAGGCGCGCGGCTACTCCCCGCCTCGCTTCGCGTCTGCTTCTGGGGGGCGCTGGCCATGGCCGCAACCGCTGTGATCGGCAAATTATGCGCAGTGACATGAGCCCATCTTGCGCGGCCGCTTGCCGTTAAGAGCGCCGCCGCTACCTTTCCGGTGCCACCCCAAAGTCACCTACATCACACCTGATGCTGAAACTGTTGTCGTGGAGAACGCCGAAGGGTCCCTCATGGGCATCGCGGTGGACAACCAAGTGGACGGCATTGAAGGCGCCTGCGGTGGTGTCTGCTCCTGCGCGACTTGTCACGTGAAGCGCGTCTAACTCATTGAAGCACTGCCGAAGATCGAATAAGAGTCGACTTTCCGACGCCAGCCTGGCGACGAATCCGTGCAAATTCGCCTAGTCCCCAATCAGTGATTGCTGGCGCCCGCTGGCGCATGTCCTTTGATGCCGGCTTGAAGCGTGTCCGGTTTGCCTCGGTGCCCGATGGCACCAAATTGCCCGAGCCTCCGGGTTTAGAGAAACTTGGCCTAGGCGAGGACGGCTGGCGCGAGCTGACAATGCCACATGATTGGGGCATCGCAGGACCGTTTCGCGACGATCCTCCCAACCAGAATGGGAAGCTTCCCTGGTTGGGAATCAGCTGGTGCCGCAAGACCTTTGGTTAAAGCGAGAGCGACGCTGAAAAACGCGTGTGTATTGATTTGACGGCGCGATGTCCAACCCCAACGTCTGGCTGAATGGCGACAAGGTCGGAGGATGGCCCTATGGCTATTCATCGTTTCGGATCGACCTGACAGATCAGCTGCACGTCGGCCAGGACAACACCGTCGTCATCAGGCTCGATAACAAGGAGAAGTCCTCCCGCTGGTATCTGGGCGGCGGCATCTACCGCAATGTCTGGCTGGTCAAAACGGCTCCCGAGCACATCGCCCACTGGGGCATTTCTGCGACCACGCCCACCGTGTCGTCAAAGCCTGCGGAGATCTCAATCAGCGCCCAACTGACCAGCTCGATTGACGAACTACAGCTGCATCATGCAGTCTATGTTTCGCCGGGATCGCAAACATCCCTGCGTCGTCATCTGGAGCACGGGCAGTGAAATGCTCGAACTGGGCCACGCAGAGGACGCCCCGCTTTGCCAACAGCTTCGTGAGATCGTGCAACACGAGGACCCAACGCGTCCTAGCACCTTTGGCTGCAGTCGACCTTGTGCCGCCAGCAATGGTTTGGAGCAGACAGCCGTCGTCTTTGGGTTCAACTAAAAGCCACATATGCACGACGAATTCGGCAAGGCCAATCCCGAACTGCCGGTTCCACACACGCACCACTCCGTCCGTTTTAGCATTACCGACCCCGGCGATATTCTCGCCACCGGCAATGGCTATCCGACCAATCACGAGTAATTTCAGACTCACACCCGAAAAGTATCCAACGGGCTCGCTTCGTCATCAGCCGCTCCAGAAAGAACCAGCCCAGCACCATTTCCCTAGCGGCCCACGCGGACGGCCTCGAGACGAACTCGGTCACAATCAAGACCGATTAGGACAATGAGAACTATTAATTAATATGCCTTAGCACTTCGACCGATCTGGCGTGTACTGGTGCGGCAAGAAATAACAGTGCAGTTGATTGCGGGATTGAAAAGGACAACCACACCGAAAAACGGTAGCGCCCAGTTGCCTCAGTAAGATGTATCGCTCAGAATTTATTCGAGAGGATTAACGCGGCGACCACAACGGAGGCGAGGGCGGAAATCAGAACAGAGCCAGCAGCCATGTCCTTGACTCTTCGAATTCTCTCTCTTCTCTCCCCCGTCACTTCGTCGGCCAATTCTTCTAGGGCAGTGTTCATGGCCTCGCCTGAGAGCACGGCTCCGATACAGATCGCCACAGCGATCCACTCGCTCGTCGTGAAATGCAGAATGATTCCGGCAAGGACAATGCCAGCGCCTGCGATGAGCTGAATCTTTGCATTCACGCCACAGTAAATGAAGTCGCGAATACCCCGAAGAGCGTACCCAAATGATTCGATTCTCTTTTTCATTTATCCTCGTCGGGTGGCAGGCCCTGTTTGCTCTTAGGTGTGCAGTACACGGTAGATGGTACCTGCGGACTCCGCAAGCGCACGGACTGCAGACGACACAGTTGCTTTGGCCGGTTTTGGCCCTGCGTCAAATGAACCAGGCACTAGAAATCGCTGCTGTGGCCCTGACGCTCTTCGCGGCGCCATCGCCAATATGCGAGGGCACTCTCAGAGCAGGGCGAACGTTGTTGTGACAATCCGTTTCCTCCTCGCGTGCCCTGCCCCACTCTGTCCACTTGATCCGAAAGCTCGTGCCGTCAGGCAATTCCTGAATGCGTTTGGTGATGCGCGACCTGATCTGTCTGACCGAACTGGACGGTATGAAAGCCGCGGTATATTCTGAAACGGCCGCAACGACATCCAGCATGTGGACTCGCAGATGTATCCTCATAACCCTGTCAGTCTGTCCGAAGACTAGGGCACTGAGGGCGGCCGAAACCTACCCCTGGCGCGTCGACACCCAATTGGCGAGTGGCTCTCTAGCGCAACGGGGGGAAGGCCTGCTCGCTCACAACCGCGCCTGGCAGAGAGGCTGCTACCGCGACGAAAAGAAAGATAAACGGCAAACAGAGGAAAAACGATGAAAGGTTGGATCAGAGCCACGTTAATTCCGGTTGTAGGCTTCGCCCTCGCTGGCGTCGTCGACAGTGTCCTGTATGCAAGCGAACAACCGGCGCTGCCCGTACGGGAAGGCCTTTTCCTTGATCTGGACGCCAATGCGGGAGTCGAGGTCGAGGATCGCAACCGGGTCAAGGCATGGTGCAACCAAGCGAGGGGAAATGGCGCTGACCTCTTCGTGAAGCGTGACGAGGGGCGCAAGATCCCCGGGACCGGGCGGCCCACCTTGAAGGCGAAGGTCGAGAAAATCGGTGGCAACAATACGCTTGTCTTCGAGGAGCAGGAACTCGTCAACATGGGTGAGGATGCCTTCGATCACCTGGTCACCGGTAGCGGGTACACCTGGTTTTCGGCGATGTGCGTCTACGAGCAGAACGTCGGTAAGAAGGATGTGAATTCGTTCTTTGGGAACCTGCGCAACGGCCCCCCATACGAAGGATTCTGGGGGAACCTGATGGATGACAACCGCGTCTGGATGGGAACACGCAATGGCATTGAGTCGGAGAAAAAGGGCCAACGCAAGCGGAGGCCCTCCTTGTGGAACAGAAAGCTGAATCCTTTGGTGGTTAGCAAGACCCCGCTTATCCAAAACAGATACTACCTGATCATGGGACGTATGGGTGCAGGACAGAAGGTGGTCGACCTGGAGCTGTTTGTCAACGCAGCAACACCTGTAGATCGCAAGGCAGTGCCTGTGAACCCGCAGGCAAATCCATCCAAGATGGCGATTGGCCAGGAACGCGATGCCACGAATCACCCTGGCAAAGAATCGTTTAGTGGAGAGATCGCCCGATTCCTGGTGTATGAACGGCCACTGAACGATGAAGAGTTGCTGATGATGATCCGGTACCTGACAGAACGCTATCGAATTGCGACTGGAAACTGAGCTCAAAGATACTGCTACTGACCAGGGAGAAATAGGCTGATCTCCCTAGGAAAATGCCGTATCAGCGGCCACTGCGCCGCACGAACCATCGCGACCGTACAACGAAGATTGGCTGGCGCACCTCCACACGAACCCCTTAGGCCCGATCCTGGAGCCGATTTCGTGATGGAATGCGGGCGTTCAACTTTCCGGCTCCTCGACGCTCTGGGCCCCGAACCGCAATAATGATAGAAAGGCCAAGCCAAACTGTCATTATTGAACACGTTTTAATCTCTCCCTCAGCAGCACCTCTAGCGTGAATAATCAAGGCTAGGCTGCCCACAATCTCAATGCGTAAATACGACATCTATCTTTCCTCCACCTGCGGAGGCGCGGCGAATCTCCGCGGTCAATCATCCTTGGATTTTCAAGCAGGCATTTTGAACACGTTGCCCGCCAGTCTATATTAGACTTCGTTCAATGACGGAAACTGAGCTCGCGCTGTTGATCTCAGCAAAATTCACCTTCGGGAGCAGGCACATATGAATTCCTACCTACCAAGCCACAACATGTGCAGTTTGGCCACGGCCGGTCGTTGCGCGGTGTTGGCCGCCGCTATCCTCTTCTCCGGTAGTGCGAACGCGGACACTCACACCTGGAATGATGGTGATCCGAGCAACAATTTGAGCGATGGCGCCAACTGGAATATAGGTGCTCCCGTTGCTGGCGATCGCCTCAATTTCACGGGTGCCGCTGCTGGCGAAACGTTGATTAATGACTTCGCGACTGACACCACGTTCACCTTGCAGTTTAACGCAGGATTCGACTACGATTTGACGGGAAACAGAATCACCCTAGGCAATAGTGGCAGCAATGACATCCGCCAACTCAATACCGCCGGTAACAATACCAT
This sequence comes from Lentisphaeria bacterium, assembly GCA_003477185.1. GTDB lineage: Bacteria > Verrucomicrobiota > Lentisphaeria > JABSQK01 > UBA12247 > UBA12247. Next base: position 4,282 of record DMTJ01000085.1, on the reverse strand, counting down.
CAGCTTGGATTTGAAAATTAGTGGCAGCCGCGATTATAACATCGAAAGCGGCACCCTCACCATGGCTGGTCTCATCAGCGGGGGCACTATCGTGATGCGTAACGGCGGCACCCTCGTTCTTAAAAATCCTGCGAATTCCTACACCAACACCTACGTAGTCAACAATAACGGTACGGTTCAGTTCGATACCGGCGCCCTCGGTACGGGCACAGTGAGACTCGGGTGGAGCACCACCACGGGCAGCTTGGAGTACATCGGCAGTGGTGAGAACATCACCAACAATGTGCTAATTGGCAGGCCGAATACCGCCAATGGCGGCCACACGGGGGGGGGGCATTATCTCCAACACCGGGACCGGCACCCTTACCTTTGGCGATGCCACATTCAACTCCCCTGCAAACGCTGCAGCCACGCGGAATATCGCGTTTAACGGCACCAGCGATATCGCAGTCCAGGGCGTCATTCGCGATAACGACGGTACCAACGGAGCTGGCGTCGTCACCCTCACCAAAGCTGGCACCAACACCCTGACCCTATCCGGTGCCAACACCTACTCGGGCACGACCACAGTTAGTGCCGGCACCCTGCAGATTGGCAACGGCGGCGGCACAGGCACGCTTGGCACAGGCGAAACCATCAACTCCTTGGGGAACACCGCCAACACCCTTACCATCCGTAATGGCAGCACCTTCGATGTCAATGCAAGCACCATTGATGCCAGCCTCAAAGCCTACAGCACAGGGAGTTTCGTGTTCGAGGATGGCACCACTCTCACGCACACCGGTGGCGGGACCGCGAGAAGTGTGTTCGCTGACGAGCTCGATTTTGCAGGCGACGTCACCTTGGCGGGCAACCGCCGTCTGGATATTGACGGTACCATCAACGTCAGCGGGACCGACATCACCATTACCATGACCAATAGCAGTGGCAACGTGATCGGCGGGAACAACAGCGCTCAATCGATCGGCCTGTGGCTCGTCCAGAGTGGCAGCACGCTGTTTTATAGCGCCGCCAATAACTTGGGTAACAACGCAGATGTCCGAGTTGAATCAGGTGGCATTTTTCGAGCAAATGGAGATGCTAACTGGACCACAAGTAACGATCTTTTCTTGGAAGCCGGATCTTCTCTGACAAAGCGGGATACGAATCGGACGGTTACATTGGATGGCACGATCACAGTCGAAGGGGCTTGCACGGTTAGCCTTTCAAGTGAAATTTGGGGCCTGAATGGCATCCTTACGGATGCTGGAGATCTTACCATTCAGGACACCGGCAGTCTCCGAATCGGTTCCTCGTTCGATGATTCGGGTTACACGGGAGCAATGATTTTTAGCGACACCGGCAATAATAAGCAAATTCAGTTTACCGAGGCAGCCGCCAGCGCTACCGTTAGCGCCGACATTACGATTAGCGAAACGACAGCAGGCAACTTCGACTTAGACATTACCGACGCTGGTTCTACGCTGACCCTTTCTGGCGACATCTCCGGCAGCGGTGCTGCAGGGATCACCAAGCTTAGTGCAGGTACGGCCGTCCTGAGTGGCACCAACGCCTACACCGGTGTCACAACGATTAGCGCTGGCACGCTGCAGCTTGGCAGCGGCGGCACGACCGGTGCGCTCACCGGAACCGGCACCATTACCAACGACGCCGCCCTGATTGTCAATCGCAGCAACGCCTTTACCCAGGCTACGGACCTCAATGGAGAGGCAATCGGCGGCACTGGCACGCTTACGCAAGCTGGCGCTGGCACCACAACCCTGTCTCTGGCCAACCCCTACACAGGCACGACAACCATCTCTGCGGGGACCCTGGAACTGAGTGGCACCGCAGGTGCGCTTTCCAGCACCACGGGTATTACCAACAACAGCAACCTCACCATCAGCCGCAGCAATGCCTTTACACAGGCTACGGACCTCAATGGGCAAGCGATTGACGGCACGGGGTCGGTAACGCAAGCTGGTGCAGGCACAACAACATTGTCCGCCACCAACACCTACACCGGGACGACAACTATCGACTCTGGTACACTGCAGGCCGGTAGCACGCAGGCCTTCGGCGTGAATTCGGCTACCACTGTTACCAGCACGCTTCTCCTCGATGGCAACTCAAACACGCTCGGCTCCATGGATGGTGCGGGTTCAGTCGTCAACGACAACGACAGCGCCACGGCTGCGACGCTCACGGTGGGCGGCGGCGGTGCAACCGGCACATTCTCCGGAAGCATCTCTGACGGGAGCGGTGGCGGTGCTCTTTCCCTGAGCAAGACCGGCGCTGGCGCGCAAACTTTGAGCGGTGCCAACACCTACACGGGCGGCACGTCGCTGGGTGCGGGCACACTGAACATCAACAGCACTACTGCGATTGGTGCAACGGCCTCAGCACTGACCATTAGCGGCAGCCCCACCATTGACAACACCAGTGGCGGGGCCATCACCCTGGCGAATAACAATCCAATCACTCTAGGGAGCGATTTGACCTTTGCGGGATCGAATGCCCTGAATTTCGGCGCCGGCAACGTCACCCTCAGCGCAGACCGTACAATAACTGTCAGCGCAAGCGAGCTTACGCTCGGCGGTGTCGTCGACGATGGCGCGAGCACATTCGCCCTGAATGCCGCTGGAAGCGGCACATTGGTCTTGCAAGGCGACAACACGCACGGTGGTCAGACAAACATCAATGTGAATGCCACGATTCGGGCCGAACATGATAATGCGTTCGGAACTGGGCGCATCTTCCTTGCGAGGCAAGCAGCGTGGGTCGAACTGGCGAACGGAGTCGATGTCGGGAATAACCTCTCCATGCAGAACTCGGCCAGGCCAAATGGCGCCAGGGGAATCCGAATGGCCACTACAGCCACATCAGCTACCTTTTCGGGAGACATCGACAAGGCCGAGAACACCAATGGTGATTTTCGCATTATTACTGCGAGCGGTCAGACCCTCACGCTTTCTGGCGTGATTTCCAACAACAACAACTCAAACGTCAATCTTTTCGGAGACGGCTTAGTCGTCATCAGTGGCGACAATACGCATGACGAAGCGACCACGCTCATCTCTGCCAATGGTACCGTCCGGCTGGAGCACAATAATGCTACCGGTGGCGACGGGGTATATATGCAGCAGGGAGGCACCACGGTAGAAGTGGCTGATGGCATCAATATCCCAACCCGACTCAACGTGACCAATACAGGCGGGGGCAAAAGCCTGGCCCTGCAGACTGGAGCCACCTCCGCCGAATGGTCTGGAACTGTCCTCATCAATGAAACCACCGCCAACGCCTTCTTCGTCATTTCAGATGGCGCTGGCGAGCTTACCCTGTCCGGAGTGATCAGTGGCGGCGGGGCCGCTGGACTCAACAAGACCGGAACGGGCACTGTCATTCTTACTGCTTCTAATACCTATTCCGCCGCTACGAACATTAGCGCTGGCACATTGCAAATCGGTGACGGTGGCACGACTGGCCAACTGACCGGCACCAACAGCATTACCAATAACGGCGCCCTGATCATCAATCGCAGCAACGACGTCACCCAGGGCACCGACCTCAATAACCAGGCGATCGGCGGCACTGGCTCACTCACGCTGGCTGGCGATAGCACAAAAACCTTCACCCTCGCCAACACCTACAGCGGAACCACAACGGTCAGCGCGGGCACCCTGATCGTAACCGGTGGCTCGACGGGTAGCGGAGATTTGACTGTGGCAAGTGTGGCCTTGCCAGCCTGGTACAAACCAGACGGCGAAAGCGTCCTGACTGCATTCAAGGGCCAGAAATTCCAACGCACCAAGCCCATCTTCTGGGAATGGCGGGGCGGCGACAATCAGTCATATACCTGGCCTTCGCTCGCCATCCGCGATGGCAAATGGAAGTTGCTGGTAAATCGCAAAACCGAGCGGATGGAACTGTACGATCTGGAAAGCGACTGGGCGGAGACCAAGAACGTTGTAGCAGATCACCCAGAAATCGCCCAGCGGCTCTCCGACATGATCGCGACATGGAAGGCATCACTGCCGACAGCTCCCAGCAAGAACAGCTTGTCAAAAGCCCGCACCAAAGCCGAAAAGAGTGTGCCCAAGAGCAAGAGGAACAAAAAAAAGAAGAAGGCTACCAAATGAAATCATCCCACCTATCCCTCCTGCTCACAGCTCTGCTCTGTGCGAGCAGTGCCATCGCAAACAAGCCCAATATCGTCTTCATTATGGCCGACGACCTAGGACCGGGTTGGGTCGATTACGATGATAGCAACCCTGAGATCAACACGCCCAACTTGGAGCGTATG
>DMTJ01000446.1 GCA_003477185.1 Lentisphaeria bacterium | reverse complement strand
CAAGCCCATGGAAACTGTGGGAAACTGCCAGAAATCGGGCATCAACCATGGATGCGGATAGGAGCTCAACCCACCGCCGGGCGCGAGTTCACGCCGAAAGTTCTCAAGACGCCGTTCATCCAGGCGCCCTTCTACGAAAGCACGCGCATAGATTCCCGGAGACGCATGCCCCTGGAAATAGATCTGATCCCCAGCGTAGTCGTCTGTCCGGGCACGAAAAAAATGATTAAAGCCCACTTCGTACAACGTGGCCGCTGACGCGAAAGTGGAAATATGTCCGCCAATACCAGGCGCCTTCGAGTTGGCTCGCACGACCATGGCCATGGCGTTCCAGCGCACGATGCTCTTGATCCGACGCTCGATATCGCGATCTCCGGGAAACTCCGGTTGCTCATGAACGGGGATTGTGTTGACGTACGGTGTGTTCGCTGAAAACGGCGTTTGAACGCCGTGCTTCTTGGCGTGGAACTGTAACTGCCGAAGCAGATGAATGGCACGTTCCGGCCCTTGGTTTGCGATAACCCAATCAAGCGAGTCAATCCACTCGCGATCTTCGTACTCCTGTTCAGACATGCGGTGATGTATCGACATCTTTTCTCCACGCGTTTTCGGCTCCTGCTACCACTCAAACGCAGGGTGCGGAAGGAGCGGGACGAACCGCGTACATTAGCGCAGTTACCCTCATGTTCAATCAGATCCGAGGTCCCCACTTTCCAAGAGTACGCGGGGCCTACCTGAATCTGCAGCGAAATCGCCCAGTTGGCACCATTGCTTGGCCCGCTTCCTTTTTACAGGTTCCACTCACGTCTTCCACCCGCCAATTCTGGCACTCGATGGTCTACTTCTCGTGACGCCCTAGATCAGGGATGCCTATCGATTGCCGAGGTCCTGCACCCATGCCTTCAGCTTCGGTGCGAGCTCCGCAGACTTCTCCTTGTCGGACGCAACCTCCACATACAACTTGTAGAGCGCAAAAAACGCCTGCCGGAAAATGTCCAATTGCATGACTCTCTCCATGAACCGGCTGTCGCTATCCAGCGCCTCACCCGTATCTGGGAGCTTCATCCCCTTGAACGCGAAGGTGTCCGCATCCAACGTGCAGGTCCAGACATCCTGATCCCGGGCAATGATCACTGATGCCAGCCGCAGGCGCTTGCCCACAGACATCGCGGCCTTTGCCTCAGCGCTGCGCGTTGGCGTTCCCTTGCGGGCGACCGATTCCAGTGCACCTGGGCCCTCCGCAGCGAAGGTAAGCGGACCGTCAATCATCACGCCAAATTCACCGAGATCGCCCACTTCAAAAGTGCCCTTCTGCGTATCTTGGTAATACCAGATCCAAGTGAGAAAGTCGCGGCCGAAATAGCCGTCAGGATCGAGCTGCACTTCCGGCGAAAACGTCATCGGCAGAAAGGTATCAGGATTTACGCCGAACTCGATTTCAGAGGCAAACTCTGGCGTCAACGGCACTGGCTCAATCTTCTGGGCTTCGTAGAAGTGCTCGAGAAAGGTGTCGACCTGCTTCACGCTTGTCGCCCCCAGATACATGAGCCCGCGGTTCTGATCGACCACAAACGGAATCCCGGAAACGGTCGGTGGCATATCAGGCAGCAGAAAGTCCGTTACCTCGTCCTTGATCTCCTGCCGGACCTTTCGCGGCACGAAGTCGGCATCTTTATCGGCCATATATGCCAACTCTCGAATTCGGCACTCGGCCTTGAATAGGGACGAAGGGATGCGGCGCACGGCGGATTGCAGGCAAAGGTGCAGATGCCCGCCGGCCTTGGCCGTGTGTTCTTCGATATTGGTGTCGAGCAAATGCCGTCCCGTAACCCAGCCGAATCTCGGCTCATCGGTCACCGTCTCCAGAGAACGTGCTGCGTGTGCGGCAAAGCCGTCTACCACCTCATCAGGCAAATCTCGCGCAAGCTTGCAGATCGTAAACGATATTGTTCCAGCATCGAACGGCATGGATAAAACTCCTCAGAATCCTGCGAAAAAACAACTACCATTCATCGAAGCCGCGCCACTTGCGATTCACAACGCGAAATTTGGCAAGCAGCGGTCGAGCAGCAGCCGAGCTCAAGCGCCATGGCGCTCCTTCAGGATAGACTCGCTCACCTCAATCAAGCGATCGATCTCCGCATCTGTGCCAATCGAGATTCGCACGAATGCGCCTGTGATAAAGCCCGGGAAGTGCCTGACTATGATCGCGGCATCGCGCAAGCCCGCACAGTACTCGAGGGCCTCAAACGGCGGTTTGACGAATAAGAAGTTCGCGTCTGACTTCAACACCGCGAAGCCAAGCTCCCGCAATGACTGCGTGAGCCGCTCCCGGGTTTCTCGCACACGTCCGACATTCTCCGCCAACGTTTTCTGGTCCCGCAACGCGGCCACTGCCAGCGCCTGGGTGATTGCATTGACATTGTAGGAGTCCTTCACCTTCGCGAGTTGGCGTATGACACTTGCCGCCGCATAGGCATACCCAAGTCGAATCCCAGCCAGCGAGTACGCTTTGGACAGCGTCCGCGTGACCACGCAGTTCAAATGCGTGCGGACCAAGCCGGTTGCGTTCACATCTGCGAAGTCCGCATACGCCTCATCTACAACGACCAGACCATCAAACTCTCGGCACCACTCTGCAATCCGCTCATGATCCAGCGACGCGCCGATGGGCGCATTCGGGCTGGTTAGCACCACTAACGAGGCCCGACCAACCAAGTCCGGCCGGAACTTTGGCAACGAGAAATCTTCCTCCACTGGAATCCGTTGCAGGCACGAACCCTGAATCTGCGCCAGCACCGGATACAACGAATAACTCGGTTCCAGACAGGCGACCACGTCGCCCTGATCCACACACGCCCGGATTAGAATCGTAAGAATATCGTCACTGCCATTTCCAACCAGGATCTCATCCGGCTCTCCGCCCACCACTTCGGCGGCCGCCTCGCGCACCAGGCGCGCAGAAGGATCTGGATAACGGTTGAGGAACCATTTGTTTTTTTGTAATATTGCTAGAACGTCTGGGCTCGGGGGATACGGATTTTCATTCGTATTCAGCTTGACGATGTTGGCCACCGCTGGCTGCTCCCCAGGTACGTAGCCAGCCATTTCTTCAACCGTACTGCGAAAATAACTCATTTGGACTCTCCTGAAGCAAAGAACACAGCGCCTCCCGCCGACCGGCGAAGGATCGCACATGGCCGAACGGTGGTACTGCAGATGTTGCACCTGACCGCCCTTGTTCTGCTCCTGGGCAGCTTTTTGGTGTATGCTGCGACCCGGAAACTCGAGCCAGTCATTAGCTGGATTGAAGATACTCCCATCGAAACCGTCTGTAAACGCGTAGGGAGCGTTATCGGCCAAATTGGCACGGGCTCCGCCACCGACCGGAACAAAAGCCTCATGACCCCGAAAGAAGTCGCAGAAGCAGACAAAATCCGCAAGCGTATGGCCGAGATTCAACCCACCCATTTGGTTCAACTCCATGATGGCACCGTAATCTTTGGTGCCGCGGCAAGGCAAGCCAACACCCTGATCATCCGCGAGTTCGACGGCACACGGCAACGAAAACTGGTGCTCCCACAAGACGCCGTCCGCCATCAGCAACGCATCGTGCTACCAGACGAGCGCATTACCGCAGCCGACTGGCGTTTTCTTATTCAGTTCGACTATCAAAACCCCTACTTCATGGCCCCGTACGTCTTTGCCTCCTCCGGCTCCTTCGCCGAAGCACATCTGATGCACACGATCCTCAGCCAGCTGGCAGCCGACTTTGAACGGCTATTTGCCCCTATTCTGCCAGAGAATGCCCCGCGCAATCACATCCATATCTGCCAGTTTCGGCACCCCAAAGCCTTCTACGAGCAAGCCTTCCGCCAGCAGGCAGAATCCGTCATGAACGCCGCCGCCTTCTACTCGCTCTCTCACAACACGCTCTTCATCCACCAGCAGGCTGCAAACGCGGCCGAACGCCGAGAGTTGATCCGGCAACTACGCCATGAAGGCACGCACCAGCTGATCGCTGACCGGCGCCTACTTTCGTCCAATCAGCCGCCGCTCTGGCTGATGGAAGGGCTCGCAGAGCACATGGCCGCGGTCGGTAATCCGGCAACGGCACACGCCTACGCCCAAAATTTCAGCAAGCTCGCCACTGTCGGCCTTCTCAAATGGGACCAGCTATGCGAGTCGGATAGTTACTTTGAGAATCCGCAATCGGTTCAGCAAGCGTACCTACATTCCTGGGTCTTGGTGCGCCACCTGCTCTATCCCACCCACAAAGCCAGATTCCTAGCCTTTCTCCAATCGTCATCCGCAGATCACCGCTCGCTTACCGCACTGGCCAACGCCCTCGAGCAACCTGCAAGCAAGCTGAT
>DMTJ01000318.1 GCA_003477185.1 Lentisphaeria bacterium | reverse complement strand
GGATATCTTTATAATTGTTGTGTAAATGCGCCCAGAAACGCGGGTAGGACAGCAGACAGACAATCGCGATCAGCCCGGCCCACGGCCCAATCTCACGGGCCACAAAGCGAAACACGAACCAGCCTAGAAGTGCGACCAGCAACGGCAGGATTGCGTGGTGGGCGTCAAACACATCATCCACCAGGCCCAGGCCGAACAGCCCATGCTTGCTGATGCTGGTCACGACCGCGCCGAAGGGCCATATTTCCTGCGGATTCTCAGCCGCGAATACGGAGTTCGCATGGAGGTCTAAGTGGCTCGCTCGCTGATGAATCGGCACGCTGTCTGCTGCATAATCCAGATGCGTGCCCTCTCGCGTGACTAAGTAGACCAGGTTCTTATCGCCCAGGAAGTACTCGTGGCAGTCATAGGTGATGCCATAGTCGGGCAACGTCCACCAGGCAGCCAGCAGAAACACGCCCAGCAGCACCCCGGCCACTGTGTTCAGTTTCTGATTTTCCTCACGCCCCACGGCGTCTTGCTTACCTTGCATTCTAATTGTTCCTGATGGCCATGGTCTCGCGCGTGCCAAACCTTAGCAGGGATTCTCAGTTCGGAAACACTTCGCCGCCGAACCGAGGACGCCCCAATCTTCCAGGCCTTCGTGACTGCGTTTAGCTGAGATCTCGGCCCCCTACATAGCCTCGTGGCGAATCATGGCGCCGTGGCAGTGACGCACTGAACGCTGAAGCTGATGGCCAACTTGCGGATATGCCCGCGGCGCCTTTCCTCTCGGCACAGGTCAGCAAGTACGCGCCCACCAAATCCAGGCTCTTCTACTCTCGACGGTTAAAGCACTCGGCGGCCTGCGCCCAAAGCGTACGGTCCGCGACGATGACGGACAGTTGGCGATTGCGAAATTCCCCAGCGTTAGCGACCATCGGGCTATGACAAAATGAGCAGTGCTTGCCCTGCAGTTGGCGATGGGGGCAGGCATCCACGCAGCAGAAGCGTGCCTCGTGTTGAGCGCCGGCTTGCCAGTTGCTCTGATTGGCCGGCTTGACCCTGGGCAATGGTGGCCGGATCCCGTATGGCTCTGCGGCAAACTTGCTGGGTGTCGACAGAGGCGACCCCGCGTAAAACACGTACACCGAGCTTGTCGATGCACTGCGTTGCTATGGCAGCGATACGCAGCGCGATATTGAGGAGTTCTTTCGACGCCTTGCCTTTTCGATCCCCGTAAATAATGATGGATGATCACCTCCACAATCACGCATTTCTCCACGTCGTGCACGGGCAATGGCGACTGTCTCCTGCCTTTGACGTGAACCCGTTTCCTGATCGCTACCCTGAGCTCAAAAACTGGATCTCAGAGGAGGTTGGCCCGTAGGCTTCCGTTGAGGCGTTTCACTCTGAAGCCCCCCATTTCCAGATCAACCCATCCCGAAGCGAAGCTGTTCTCTCCGAAGTGATCGCGGCAGTGGCAGGCTGGCAGGAAGGCGGGGGCTAACTCGGCATGAGCATAGCAGAGCTGGATGCTTTTAACGATGCGTTCGATACCCAGAGTCGACTTTGCTGATGACCTCAGCTTGGGGATGGGAGCTGGACGAAGCGTTGCAGGGAAAGATTCAAGAAAAGCAGCTCGGCCCGGACTATTTTCCCCGACGTAGGGCACGACGCAAATGGAACTACTTCACTGGCATCCCATAGGCTACTTGGATCGTGACTTACGGTGGTGATTGATTTGATGAGCACTGTCGCCTGCAGCCTTGAAGCTGGCGAAATTAGCCATCGGGGATTCTTCGTGCATCCCTGGCTAACTAAAGGCCCTTCAGGCTGAGCTGCCGGATCCTTTGGGCATATGGGATGCAAATGGAACTAGTTCAGGTCTGGGGCAGCGCAGATGCCGTTCAAGACGTCCCCGAGGAGGTTTGCGTGGCCCAGCTGGCTGTGACGGCGCAATTCCTCACATACGCTGCGATCTGCGTTTTCCAGAAGCCAGCACTCGTTTAAGGGGGCGACTAGAGCGTTGCCTGTGGTGTCGATCTCCACGCTCCTCCTGGCAAGCTACAATAATCGAAAGACCGAATTCTTGCCGATGGATCACGGAGCGCAATTTACAGCGTGGCCATCTCAATGTTCCCGAACTTGCGGCGGTAGTAACGCATGTACTCGACCTTGGCTTCGAGAGCGTCGATGATGGCGTGAGAGAAGTTCACTTTCTCGTACTGCTGGGCGCTGCCCAGACCGCCGGGGCTGAAGACGTTGATCTCCATCAGCTTGTCACCGACGATGTCTAGGCCGACCAAGAACATTCCGTCCCGGACCAGGCGTGGGCGTACGATCTCGGCCAACTGCAGGTGGGCGTCGGTGATGGTGGCCTGGAGCTTGTGGCCGCCAGCGTGGATGTTACTGCGCATATCGTCCTCGCCGCGACCTCGCCGAAAGGCCGCGTAGCGACCCTTGTAGCGGAGCGGCCGGCCGTTCATTAAGAACAAGCGGGTGTCGCCGTCTACGGCTGCTTCGAGATACTCCTGGGCGATGATGTAGCCGTCTCGTGAGACGGCTTCAATCATTTGATTAAGGTTGGCCATTTCGTCCTTCCGCACGAGGAAGACGTTCGAGCCGCCGGAGCCTTGCAGGGGCTTGAGGACGACGGTGCCGCCTAATTCTTTGGCGAAGGCCTTGATCTCGCTTCGGTTACGGGTGATGAGCGTGCGCGGGCGGACTTCTTCCGGAAAGAGCTGGAAGTACATCTTGTTCATGGCTGTGGCCAGTGACGCAGGGTCGTTGAGAACGATGACGCCTTGGCGCATGGCAACGCGACCGAAGGTGATGCCTGCGGACTGCGCCCAAGGGCGGCTCAGGTCGGTCGCCGGGTCGTTGCGGAGCATGAGGACGTCGATGTCGTCCACGGTGATTCGCTCAGATCGGGCCTTGGTGCCCTGCACGTCTTTGAGATAGCTGGCCAGCGACTTGTAGGAGCCCTTGGTGGCGCCGCGGGCGCGGGCTCGGACTCTCTCGTCCGGGTCGTAGGCGAAGTCACCAGCGCCGACATACCAGACGTCGTGGCCGCGGTTGGTGGCGGTCATAGCCAAGCGGGTGGTCGTGTAGTTGGGGAGCTCGGTAGCGATGTCGTTGACGAAGAAGGCGATTCTCATGAGGGGGGGGCCTTGCGGATGGTGGTTCTGGTTAGGTTCGGGCGGATACCTACGAGGTCGCAGACATGCAGTCCGGTGCGAGCGGCAGCAAGACGTTCGCGGCCGGCCTCGTCGGTGAGATAGGAGGGGATGAAAAGGGGCGATCGGAGGACGCGACGCCATTGTAACTCACGGACAAATGCCATGTGCTGTTCGGCGATTTTTCCGACGTACAGCGGTTCAATTTCGCCACCGTCCGCTAGGTGCTTCAGCAGCGAGACCAGGCCGCGCAGATAGACGGCGTCTTTGGTGAAACCACCACCGCGGGTCACGCGCATGGTCACCAGATAGGCGGTACGGGAATCGAACTGGCCCTCGTCGCGGAGGGCATGGAAGATCGAGAGAAAGTCGCTTCCTTCGGTGACCATACGGGCGGCCACGACGCGGGCGGCAAGCAGACGGAGCCGGGGGCCGGTGAAGCCGCCAACCAGGTATTCTGCAAAGACTGCGAGGCCTTCCTGGAGTTCTTCATAGCCGGTAAGGCCGTGGCGTAGCTGGGCGAACGGCTGGTCAGCGCCGTTACAGTAGGTGGCGATATGGACGCCGATCTCGTGCTGGATGAGTGCCTCGACGCGCCGGGCTGAGACTTGCAGCGAGGCACCTACGTAGAGGCAGTCGCGCGAGACCATCAGGCCGGTTAGGTCGGCGCGTATTTCGACTCGGGCGCGAAACTGCGGACAACGCGCGGTGCAGCGGGCGATCTCAGCGCGGGCTGCTTCTGCGAACTTCGCAGCCCCCACCGTGCCCCTTATATCCGAGCCGGAGCGGTGCGGGGGCAGGCGCTGGAGGATGTCACGGGCCAGGTCGAGGAGGGCGTCGTCGACAGGACCGTAGACTTGGAGGCTACCGTAGAGGAAGCTGGGCGTGTTGCGATCTACGAGCATGCTGAGGCGTCGTTCAAGGTCCTGACGTTCGTCGCCGAAGAGGCGGGCCAGCATGGGGTCCTCTACGCGCTCGATGGGGATGGCAAACAATGACCGCTTGAGTTTGGCCGGGTCGAATGGCAAAGAGCGGTAGCGAAAGGCAGGGGCCTTGGCGAAATGGTCGCGGCGGAAGCGTCGCCATGCGGCTTCCGCATTGGTGGGGGTGACGAGGAGGAGGAAGTCCACGGTCTGGTCGATGCGGGCGAGCGCCGCGTCCGCATCCCAAACTGCTTTGACCATAGCGCGACGGCCAAGGGTGTGGAAGTGGTCGGGGCGGTGGGTAGTTGCGGAGACCGCAAACTCGTAGAAGCAACGTCGCAGCGCCAGGCTCAAGCCTCGGTGGAGACGTCGCAACACCAGAGGGAAGACTGTTCCCGTGGTGGGATCGCGAAAGATCGGTGCGACTTCGATCCCGATGACGAAAACGTTGTGCGCCTGGGCTTGGGCCGGCGTAAGTAGCGGCGAGAAGCCAGGGGCTACCGGCGGCAGGCGCTCGACCGTGACTCGCGCCCGGCGTCGCTGGACGCGCATCCGTCCTAGCTCGGCTTGCAAGGTTTCGAGCATCGCCTGTGGCGTTCTTGCCGGCGCGGCGAGGGTAAAATGCGGGGCCATGTCCGCTGATGCTTCGGCGGCTGCCCACAGCTCCACAATCAGGAAGGCACCGAAGTGTGGGGCGAGCTCGGCAACGGTCAACTGGACGAGCTCGCGCGTGTTGCGACGCCCGCTACGATCACCGCGGCCCACCAGATATGCGCCCTCGCCGCGCACGAGCTTGGCCATGCTCGCGTCGATTTCGTTGCGAGGACGTCGGAACACGCAGAGGAACGGCAGTTGCCGGTCTACGTTCAGCACGCCGCCTCCGGGAACCTGACAACGCAGCGGCTGGTTGGTGGCAAGGCGTTCCCGGATGCGTTGGACTATGGTGGAGTCGAGCGCCATCAGGTCACGCGGATTGGGCGTTGTAGACGGAATGGAGGACCCGCAAGACTGGATCGACAGTGGCAGCAAGACTGTCGCGAATCAAGGTGACCTGTGCGGGGTCGGCTACTCCGGTCCACTCGTCCATGAAAGTCTTCTTTACCTCAATGGAGAGGACGCACCCAATGTGCGGGTACTTGGCGTGAACCCAGCGAGCAAAGTGGCCGCCTTGGAACTTCACATTCTCACGTACATCCAGAGTCTGGCCGGAGTCGGGGCTGGGCAATGCGCCCGTGAAGGCATGCACTAGCGGAGCCCAGTAGCTGCGGTCGAGACTGCCTGTGCCCAGATTCACATCGGGATTTTCATTCTGGGGAGACGGTGGTGCGTTCGGGCCGTTACGGCGGTGGTTGTACGTGTGGAGGTCGTAGACGACGAACCGGCCGTAGCGGCGGGCTAGGTCGTCGAAAACGCGCTCGGCCATGCCGTAGAAGGAGTCGTACTCTGCACGTGAACGCTGCAGGATGCCGTCCGGGCAACGGTCGCGCCAGACCTGCAGGCCCCAGGCGTCTGCGGGGGTGCGGTAGACTGCGCTGCCGCGAGGACGGTTCAGGTCGACCTGAAAACGAGAGGTGTGGACAACTAGCCGGGTCGGGGAAAACTGAGTCCACCGATCGGTATACGGATCTTCTTCACGAAGCCTATCCGCGGGGCAAAGAGTGATTTCCGCCTCCACTTCGGACCGGAGTTGATGGCCTGCGTGAAGGGCGGCGGCGACGATCGGGCCGTTGCCGATAGCCAGCGAGAAGTTTGGGTGTTGCACGGAAATCGCTCCTAGAAAAAAGGTCGGACAACATCTTGTTTGCATGTTGCGTGCCAACACTGGGGACACATGGCGCAGCCTTGAAAGATGGTGCATGTAGGCATCTCGGGGAGCGACCAAGAGTCCGCGATGTAGAAGCTGCAGTTCCGCTTTCTGGGCAGCGCAATTAGTGTTTCGGAACTGGAAGTTCCTGCCCGGCAATCGAATCGGATCTCGTGGTTCAGTAAAACCCGGTGTGAGGAGCGTTTTGGCGTCTTTTGTGGGGCTGCAGACGACGTCTGGTTCGATTGGCACGGCAGTTGCAAGGGGTGGCGAGTAGGTAGGATCTTAACAGGTCTGTCTTTCGCCAATGACCGACGGAACCCGACAAAGGAGTCTCAAGTTTCTAAACTGGTCCGCCGCCCTGATGTTTTACGACTGGGAGGGCGACCTCTAGGGAGACCATGATGACGAAATCGACCTCCACCGATGCGCCGACGCATGTCCTGCGTGGCATTCTGGTCCCGATCGACTGGGACGGGGATCAGGTGCGGACGTTGGCGTTAGAAACCGACGGCGAAGGCGAGTACCTGCTCGAGTTGGGAGTCAGCGGTGCGTCAATGCCCCGTCACCTCTGCTTTGCCGTTGAGGTGACCGGGAGGCTGGCGCTAGAGGACGACGGCCGGGCCGTGCTGGTCGTCGACCACTACCGGCTCCTAGGCCGGGTTGTTCCACAGCTGTTCGAAAACTCTTAGGAACCATATTCGGGCTGGAGGCGATGGAGGGATGCCGCTAGGGATGGGAGCGCCAGCGCTGACGGCAAATCTGGACTCAGCGTGCGCCCTTATAGTGTTCTTTCGCCAAGCCGTGCTTGGTCATGAGTTTGTGGATCTGGCGCTCAGTGATCCCGGCATCCGCGGCAGAGCGGTTGATCCGACCTTGGTTGCGTTGCAGCAGCGCGTGCAAATACTGGCGTTCGATGAACTCCGTTGCCTGCTTGCGGACCTCGGCAAGAGGGGTGTCGAAATCCACCGGGAAGAGCTGCTCGATGGCGGTAGCCTGGTCAAAAAGCTCTGTCGGGAAGCTTTCGGGCGTGAGCATGTCGCTGGTCTCTAGGATAAAGGCGCGCTCGACCAGATTCTCCAACTCGCGGATGTTGCCCGGCCACTCGTAATTGGCGAAGGCGTCCAGGACTGTCGACGAGATGTCGTGGACGTCGCGCGCGTTAAAACGATTGAGTCGCTTGAGGAAGAACTCTACCAACAGCGGAATGTCTTCGATGCGATCGCGGAGAGCCGGAATCTGGATCGGGAAGACGTTGAGTCTGTAGTATAGATCGCGGCGGAAGCGTCCGGCCTCGACCTCCTGCTTGAGATTGTCGTTGGTGGCGGCCACAATGCGCACGTCGACACCGACCTCGGTCTCGCTTCCCACGCGCTGCACTACCCGGTCTTGGAGTACGCTCAGCAGCTTGATCTGGGCAGCGGAGGTGATGGTGCCGAGTTCGTCAAGGAAGATGGTGCCGCCATTGGCGACTTCGAATTTTCCCTTCTTTTGCTTTACGGCTCCGGTGAACGAGCCTTTCTCGTGACCGAACAGCTCGCTCTCGATGAGTGTGTCGGGTATGGCCCCGCAGTGGACGCTGATGGACTGCTGGTCGGCGCGCGAGCTGAGCCGGTGCAGGAGGCGGGCGAGGACCCCTTTGCCAGTGCCGGTCTCGCCGGTGAGCAGCACAGTGCTGCGGGTGGGAGCGACCATGCGCACCTTGCCGATGACGTCGCACATAGCAGCGCTCTGGGTGTCTAGGCGCACGCCGTCGGCATCCTGCCAGGTCCGCTGGCGCAGGTGGCGTACTTCGGACCTAAGTGTCTCAGCCTCCTCAATGTTCTCTGTGACTAACTCCACTTCTGCTGGGGTCAATGGGTAGAGGAGGTAGTCGGTGGCTCCGGCCTTGACCAGTGCCACCGTCTCACGTGTCCGTTCTGGCGGTCCGACGACGACCACGCGAGCGCTCGGGAACGCCTTGCGCAACGCATCCAGCGCTTGCTTGGGGGCCGCATCCGGCTGACTCACCAGGGTGGGTAGGCCGTCGGAATCGACAAAGATTAAATCGTACCGGCGGCGGCGTTTGCTATGCAGGCTGTCCTCGGGCCAGACTGTATCAACGCGAAATCGCGGCTTGAGACAGTCGCGCAGGCACTCGACGTTCGCCTCGCTGCTAAGAGCGATCAGGATTGCTTTCATGGGAGGCTCCGGCTACGTGCACTACGACTGGCCGGAAGATAACGGTGGTGGCGAGCGCGTGCCAGTCGCTGCCGCACACAATCTCAGTCAATTTCCCGCCGTGTCAGTCGTAGAGCGAGTCCGACTTCTGAGTCTGTTGCCATCGCGGATTGCGAGGCCAATGTGGCTATGCCGGGACGGGCGGCGCTGAAGGAGCGCATTCAGGTAGTGCTTGACGCTCGGACAGCTCCTTCAGTTCTGGGGCCGCTCGGTAGTAGGTGCGTTGCTGGGCATAAGGCTTGTAGCCGTACTGGCCGCGGTAGTAACAGCCGTACCTTCGTACGCCGGAATCGATGCCGTTTAGGACGTAGCCGCGGATGTTTGTATTGACGAACTGGCCGTGGCAGTAGCGTATGGAATGGCAGGTGGTCTTGCCAGCCTTGGCGACCATAATCACGCCGACGGCGTTGCGCGCTAGCCCGAATTTTGCACTCAGGATCGCAAGCCTCTGGTAATGAGGGAGATAAGAAAGAATCCCTGCAAAGTCGCAGGTTCTTCTCGTGTCATTTTGGTGTGATGATCACCTTGCTCTGTGGCAAGGCGGTCGTGTCGATGTCGAAGTGGCGATAGATCTGCGCCTGTGATGCCTCAGAAAGCCTTGGCGTAAGGTGTACAGGATGTGCGTCAGTACGTGGTAGGCAGGCACGGTGATGAAAATGTGCCCGTCCACGCAATCTTGGATCTGATGGAAGTTCGGGCGCAGGCCTAAGTCGGTTTTTAGTAGCCGAAACCCCTCTTCGGCCAGGACTAAGGTGATGTATAGCTGCCAAAGTTGCTCGGCAGGCAGATCCTGCTGATCGGTTCGTAGTACGTAGCAGCCCATAACCAACTGACTGTCAGCAAAAAGTTGGTCTTTGCGGGTGTAGCGCAAGACGCCCTCAGGCTCGCCTTTCGCAGGTTTATTGGCTTCCTGAAAGTCGATGTCGTAGAATCTGACCACTCGCGAGTTGTTGCTGCGCAACCGACCGATGGCGATGCGGGTGGCGAGCTTCTGCAGGCGCTCAAGGAGTTTCTCCTCGGCCTTGCTGATCATAGCACGTTCTTTGTCACCGGGAGTGTCGCTTTTACACAAGACCAAGCGCGCAGCAATGATCTCTGGTGCGTTTTCGCTGTCGCTGGCC
>DMTJ01000322.1 GCA_003477185.1 Lentisphaeria bacterium | reverse complement strand
TCCGGCTCCACCGGCAAGCCCAAGGGCGTCCTGCACACCACCGGCGGCTACAATGTCTACACGGCACTCACCCACAAATACATCTTTGATTATCAGGATGGAGACATCTACTGGTGCACCGCAGATATCGGCTGGGTTACGGGGCATTCCTACATCGTCTACGGGCCGCTCACCAACGGGGCCACGACGCTGATGTTCGAGGGTGTTCCCACCTGGCCAGACGCAGGTCGCTTCTGGGAGATCGTGGACAAATGGAAGGTGAACAGCTTCTACACCGCACCGACCGCGATTCGGGCATTGGCCCGGGAAGGCTTAGACTACGTCACACCGTACAAGCTTGACAGCCTCAAAGTGCTCGGCACTGTGGGCGAACCGATCAATCCGGAAGCCTGGAACTGGTACAACCAGAATATTGGCAAGGGCACCTGCCCGATCGTCGATACCTGGTGGCAGACGGAAACCGGCGGCGTGCTGATCACCCCACTGCCCGGCGCGACCCCGACCAAGCCCGGCTCAGCCACCCTGCCCTTCTTCGGCGTCAAGCCTGTCATTCTGGATCCCACGACCGGAGTAGAAAAGGAAGGCGCTGCCGAAGGCATTCTGGCCATCAAGGAGCCATGGCCCGGCCAGATGCGCGGCGTCTACGGCGACGCAGATCGATTCAAGAACACCTACTTCATCCAGTATCCCGGCTACTATTTCACTGGGGACGGCGCGCGCCGCGATGAAGATGGCTATTACTGGATCACCGGGCGTGTCGATGACGTAATCAACGTTTCAGGCCATCGCATGGGCACTGCTGAAGTCGAAAGCGCACTTGTGCTGCACAACGATGTTGCGGAGGCCGCAGTGGTCGGCGTCCCGCATGAGATCAAGGGCCAAGGCATCTACGCCTTTGTCATCCTCACTGCCGGAACCGAAGCCAGCGCTGAGCTGCGCAAGGAACTGATCATGCAAGTGCGGCGCGAGATCGGCCCGATCGCCAGCCCAGACTACCTGCAATTCGTCCCCGGGCTTCCCAAGACCCGCTCCGGAAAGATCATGCGGCGAATCCTCCGCAAGATCGTGCACAAAGAGTCCGATCAGATCGGCGATACCTCGACACTGGCAGATCCCACTGTCGTGCAGGAGCTGATTGACGGGGCACTTGTCAAATAGGGCGCGCTCTGCGAAGCGGTCCGGGAAACAGGCCGCTGCTGACGCCGCCCCAATAGCTCTGCCAGCGCCCCATCGATGGTGGGCGCTGGCGATCTGCCTTGGGGTGGCGTTACTCGTTTACGCCCCGGTGCTCACCGGCGAATTCACGAACTAGGACGATGAGCACCTGATGCTCGATAATCCGCAGATTCGCAGCTTGAATCTGGCAGACATTTTTCGCCCGGTTCCAAGCAAGACCTATCAGCCGCTTCGCGTGCTGAGCTACGCGCTGAAGTACTAGCTGTGGAAGCGCAATCCCAGCGGCTTCCACACCATGAACGTCCTGCTCCATGGCTTGGCCAGTTGGTTGCTACTCATGGCACTCTGCGCCCTGAATCAAGTTGCGAAGTTCGCAACCAGTGACCGCGTCCTGTGGGGCGCCATCGGGACAGCGGCGCTCTTTCTGCTACATCCGGTAAATGCCGAAGCCATCGCATGGGTCAAGTACGTCTTGCTTGCCTGCGTAGTGGCTATAGTGGTTTCCAGCCCTTTCGGCGTAGCCGCCGGTCCCGCTCTGCTGCTGGACTTCTGCCGCCGTCGTCAGTCCTCGAAAGCAGACGCAGTGGCCGTGCTCCGCGATTGCCGGGAGCTGGCAGTCCTGAGCCTGGCAATCCCCGCCTTCTTCTTCTGGCTGCTGGTAGCCGCCGAGGCCAAGAGTGACGAGTCCACCGTCCAAAAAGAGCACCATACCACGGTGATGATGGTGCCGACCATGCAAAAAGCCCCCATGCGCTATGCGAAAACCCTCATTGCCGCATTCTGACTGAACCCACGCTACCCCTCCGTTCTCGAGCCGAAGTGGGCCTAGCCCGAAGTACTCTTTGGGCTTACTTTCAATCTCCCGCTCCTTGCTCCGCAGGTGTTCCCAAGTCGGAGGCTGGCGAACGCCGCCTATTGCCTCGCCTGCCTAGACAGACGTAAAAAGTCCATTTCCATCTTGGAACAAGCCTTGGCAAATATCCCCAATGACGGCGATGTCCTGAGCCGGCTCGGTGCGGCACTTCTCTTCACCACGCAAGGCGAACGCGCTGCGCCGCTTCTTCGGAAGGCCGTCGTGCGCCAGCCGCAGTATTAGGTACGCGCTCAGTTGCAGATCAAACAGCCGGCACAGGCCATCGAGAGCTACCATGCACTACTGACACACTTTCCCCGGAAACCGCGAGGCGCACCGCCTGATTGCGGATTTGTCGACAATATCGACAGCGTTATCGCCATCCTCACGCCCTAGATGATGACCGATATCGAGCATCGCCGAGCGTTCGGCCCGTCAAAACAAGCGCTTACCACATCTCGTTCCCCATCACGGCGCCCGAGGTGACTGGGTGACTCAATGACCCGATGCCTGAGTGACCCGCCAGCAACGCCATCGACCACGCCCTAAAATCCAATGCGCATAGTCCTCATCGTTACTTTGGGGGTGCACCTTCTGGTCACTCTCAATCCTGGCCATTTTGTGATCCTGTAGAAGATCTTCCGCCCACGACGCAAAGATGCGGGCCAGCCGCCTGCGCCCCCCAGTCCCTTTCCCGGAGGGAATCAAGAACGTAGCCGGTGGTGGAACCACCGGTCCCCAACCACCACCGATCCGCGCCCCGCATGGGGTGCCAGAATGCGTGGCCATCGCAGCACCCCCTGCCGCCCTTCCAGGGCGAACTCCTTTTCCGATCAGATCCGGTGGATTCACCACCGGCTACGTTCTAATATCCCTCCGGGATACCAGCCGCCCCACTGGTCTATGTGCTGGTGGTCTATCAAGGCCGCTTGTCGGCCACGTTGACCGGAGCGAAATCAAGGAACGTCGGCAGGCTCGAGCAGGCCTTGCATGCCAGCCAGGATCTCGCGCAGACGACGCGCCCGTAACGTGCCGATCTTCTCGCTCAAGTCGGTCTTGTCGACCGTCATAAGCTGCGAGACATTAGCAATGCACTTTTTGGGCAGTCCTGCTTCGCCCTTGGACAGGGCAACATTGCCTGGGGCCCCCTCGCGCATCAGGTTTGAGGTTAGCAGGCAGACGACTGTCGTGTTGATACGACTGCGGTTGAAGACGTTGTTCTGAATCACGACACAGGGGCGTCGACGCGACGGCCCCGAGCCGTGCGCAGGGCCGAAGTCGCACCAACACACGTCGCCCTGCCGAGTCACCATTCGTCGATCACCTTTCCAGCAGCATACTGTTTGTTTTGCTCCTGCAACTGGCGCTCTTCGTCAGTGGGCGCGTCTGCGTAGACCACATCCAACTGGTCCAACACTCGTTGGTTCCGCCGGGCCGTCACCAGGGCTGCGGCGGCCCTGCAAAACGCCGCGCTACGAGAGATCTTTTCCTCGCTCGCGATCTCGTCCATGTCCCGGAGAAGCCAATCCGGAATGGAGATCGCTGTCCTTGCGTTCGCCATGCATGCACCTATGTATTACAATTCGTATGAGGTTTCAGTCCCGCCCATCGTACAATAACTTCATACCCGCATGCGTCAAGATCTCGCGCATGCCCGTCCCGACGTAGTGGTTCGACAAGATCATCGGAGCGGCGAGCCCCCGCGTTTCCAGCTTGCGAATCGGATCCGCATCGATCCATCTCCCTTTCCCGGAGGTAAGCAAGAACGTAGCCGGTGGTGGAGCCACCGGTCCCCAACCACCACCGA
>DMTJ01000253.1 GCA_003477185.1 Lentisphaeria bacterium | reverse complement strand
TAAGATGCGCATGGCTCTAGCCTGTTAGGGCTGGATAAAGTGAAAGGTGCCCCAGCGGCGCGGGGTGAGGGTGACTTCGCTGGTCACGTCTGAGATTAGCTTGGTGTTGGGATTACTCCAGAAGGCGCGCTCGATAGTCTGCCGTCCTGTTTGATCACCGAGGTCAATGCCAAAGTCGGCCCTAATTCGCGGGATGCGGGTGGGCTGCAGGCCAAGAGCCTGGAGGGGGATCGCGGCTTCGAGCTGGTAGGTGTCGCCCTCTCGACCGGCAATCACGGCACCGGGGAGGATCTCCACGTGATCGACAGTTGCGTCGCTCCAGAAGGTGGGGTAGTGGATTTTTGCCAGTGGCATGATGCTGTCGCGCCGATAGTCGAATAGAACGGCCTGGAGTGTGCCGTCGACTTTGCAGATGACAAGGCGGCGATCTCCCTTCACGGGGGCCGTGCGATTGGGATCGGCGGTGGGCTCCGTAGAGAAGTGGAGTTCGAGACCATTGCCGCGGCGAAAGCACTCGAGGAAGTCTCCGGCGGTGGCGGCGTTTTCGAATCCGGGAAAGCCGAATTGCCGCTGATAGCCAATATAGAGGAAGCGATCATCGTAGGCGAAGCGCATGCCGAGGGCCTGCTCCTCAGGCCACTCTGCGAGGTCGCCATCGACATGGATGGTGCGCTGCTGAATTTGGAGGTAGGCAGTGGGCTGGACGTATGGCTGTCGCAACTCTGCCTGCTGCTTGACTACGGCGGCCTGTTCCTCGAACACGGCGATGGGCGTGTCACTGAGACGCTGGATACTGCCCAAGTTTGCGATCTCCACGACGGAGCAGGTTCCGCCAGCGCCGCTGACGACCATCATGTAACGCTCACGGCCGTCAGGGCCCACGACGCGCTGAAAGGTGCCACCAAAGTGTTCCTGCCCAAGTGATACGCTGTGAAGGTCTGCCGATGTGGGTAGGGAATTAAAGGTCCAGCTGCGGCCACGGCGAACATCACGAAAGACTTGGCCGATGTAGATTCCGTCCCCGCTGATGAGGTGGGCGCTACCAAAGTTGGTGCCGAGGCAGGCAATGTCCCCCATTCTGGTGCCCACTTGGGTGATGCCCATGAAGCGCGTGCCGCCAATGATCATGCCGCGCTCGGCCCCACTGGCTGAGGTAAAGAGGCTGTCGAATAGGCTGGGCCAGCGATTTGGGTAGCGCCAGCGGGTGCGCCCGCCGCGGGTGACGCCGTAAAGATAGGGGCCGCAGAGTATGGGTTGGCCGAGGCTGTCCATGGCGACCGACTGAATCTGCTGGGTAGGGGGTAGGACGATGTCATCGACGTACTGGTAGGCTTGCGGTAACTCGTAGAGGGGATTTCCGTCTGGAGTCGCTCCCTGGACGCGGAACAAGGCAAAGCCAAGGCGGCCGGTGAGGGCCGAGAAGGCGACCTCGAAGGTCTTGCTGACGCGTGTGCCCCAGACGGAGTCGGGCTTGGGCAAGGTGCCAGTGGTGAGTTCACGAGCCTGGACGCGGCCGTCCCGGTCTCGATCGGTCCAGGCAAAAATGGTGCTGTCTACCGGGAGAGAGAGGCGTTCTCGTAGCCAGTCTGGAATTACGCCTACGGCGGCGACGGGCCGCAGGTGGTCATCGACATTGCGCCAGATGGTGTTCACATTTCCCATCCCGTAGCCACCCCACTGACTGAAGAAAAGGCTGCGATTGTTGTAGAACGGGTGAGATGGTGCGTCGCCGTTGGAGTTCAGTCGCCGAGAGCCAGCGAATGAATCGTAATCAAGCCCGTTTCTGCGCCAGAGGATTCGGGTGAGCGAAACTTTCCCGTTGCTGTCGCGGTGGAATTCTTTGCCTAGGTAGAAGAAGCGGTTTGGGTTCTGGGGATCGATGGTACCGCCACCGCTGTAGAGGGCTGGGCCAATCACTTGGCGGACACAGGTGCCATTTCGGTCCCAGACGCTAACGCGTCGTAGTTCGTCGTTGGCCTCACAGACCCATAGGTTTCCGTCGGCTGCGACTGCGAGACCTGCTGGGCTTTCGAGGTTATTTCGGTCGAACTCGCCGATGCGGTGGGGGCCAATCAGGCCTATGCTGCGCAACATCCTGCCATCGCGGGAGTACATCTTGACCTGATGTTGCGGCGCCATCTCGCCGACGAAGAAATTACCGGTGCCGTCGACAGCCAGGCCGAGGGGGTTGACCAATCCAGAAACGACGACCTCTACGCCGCCCGTGCCGCGGTGGATCTGGACGATGCGATCGTCGCTGACGACGAGTAGGTGACGATCATCCAGAACCCGGATGCGACCAGGCTTCGGGAGCGAGAAGGTATTCAGGATGGTGGCAACCGCGGACATGTCTCGCCCTAGGTTTGCGAGTGGAAGTGGGTTTTTCCTGTTGCGGGTGAGGCTGCTGTCAAGCGTGCAGACTAAGATCTGATTCTGCATGCGGTCGGCGAGGTAGAGGCGGTTATCGGTGACTGCGATGCCGCTGATCTGGGGCTTTCTGTTGGGCTCTCGGCCCATCACGCGCACGCGGCGGACTTGGCGGGTGATGGTATTGAACTGAATGAGGACGAGGTTATCTGCCGCCAGGCCGTGATCGACAAAATAAAGGTGGTCGCCAGCGGCGGTCATCACGCGTGGGCAGGCCAACTGGATGCGCGGCGTGCCCCACAACTTCTCCATGTTGAGGTCACATTGGATCAGTGCATCGCCTTTCTTGGCATAGGCACCAAGCCACATGCCGTTGCTAGTGGCGGCGATGGTGCTGGCTGGCTTTAAGTCGCCGACCCAACCGCCGCGACGGTCCTCAGTCAACCACGGCATGCCGTGGTCCTTGATCGGGAGGAAGGAGCCGCTATAACGCAGGTCTAGCTGCGGTCGCCAGATGCCGCGGATGAGATATCTCCCGGAATCGGCGGTCAGGGTCTTATTGTCTGCCTCGGGAAGGAGGTTGTCATGCAGCCTGGGGGTGTCGCGCCAGAGGTCGTCCACTGTTGAGAGGTCCCACTGCACTGCGCTTTCACCGGCAGCCGCGGGAATATCGGCCATGTTCTGGACGACACGGTTCGCATTATTCTGAATCTGCAGGCCGACGAAACCAGGCTTGGCTACGCGAATGGGCACGTTGACGGCGACGTCCTCAGCGGCATGTCGGTTGCCGATCATCGAGCGCTCGGCAATATATGGTTGGCGAATGGCCTGCGTACCGCCAAGGGCGAAGACGCGGGTGGGCGTAAAGGCGAGGCCAATGAGGCGACCTTTGCGCTGATCCAAGGATAGATTGGGGACCCAACTGCGGCCGCTGTCTTTGGATTGCCATGCCTGAATGCTGCTGAGGATCCAGACGCGTTCCGAGGAAACGGCATAGGGGAGACCGGAGACGTTGATTTGAGCCCAAGTGCGGCCGCCGTCGCGGGTTTCCAAGGTATTGCCGCTCAGGAGGGCCCAGCCGATCTGGCTGGTTGCGAATGAGATCTGATGAATCGCGGCATCCAGCGCCATCTCACCGATTGGTAACGGGACCCATTGCCAGTCGGCACCATCGTTGTCCGAGCGCCACAGGCCGTTGCGCGATGCGACCCAGGCCGTTTTGTCATCTGGCAGCGAGATCATGCTCTGATGGTTGTCCTTGCGCAGAACGAGTGGGCGAGGCATGCGGACGGGGGCCCACGAGATACCGCGGTCGTTGGTGCGAAGCAGCCCCTGGCTGCTGGAGATCAGGTAGCCGCGCGTCCTGTCCGCATGGAAGACCACGGAGGAAAAGGTGCCCTTGCGCAGCGCAAGCTTGGTCCAGGAGCGACCGCTGTCCTCGGTTCTGACGACCATGCCAATTTTGTTTCGGCCGTAAGCGGAGGCGGTGATCACGGCGGTGGAGTCGCTTAGAGCTTGGACGGCTGTGAGCCAGACGTTATCCAGGTCGGGAAGTGTTTGCGGATACCAGGTTTTGGCTCCGTCCATGGTATGAAGTACGGTCTGCGGGCCAATTACCCAACCGGATACATCATCGACGAATGAGCCCGAGGTAAGGATATCACGGGCTGGGACTGGGTGCTCTGTCCAGCTGGATTTGGCAGCAGAGAGCCACACGGCGGTGGCAAGCAGTAAAGACACAAGCCGGATCATTCTTTACCCTTGTCTGGCGTTCTTCTTGCCCAGCGTTGTATCTTCCACGCCAAATCGTTCCAGGTTTCCTGTCTAGCAATCCGCCAAATGACTGCGAGA
The DNA here is from genome assembly GCA_003477185.1 of Lentisphaeria bacterium. Taxonomy (GTDB): domain Bacteria; phylum Verrucomicrobiota; class Lentisphaeria; order JABSQK01; family UBA12247; genus UBA12247. Next base: position 3,662 of record DMTJ01000253.1, on the reverse strand, counting down.
AAGACGCCAAGTAGGCCAAAGCCAGCGAGCCCCCAGAGAAGGGTCACGGTCCAGAGGGCGGGGCTTACGGATTTTGTCGCGAGATAGACTCCGCTTCCGGTGGCAGCGGAGGCAAGCCCGAAGGCACAGATTAGAGTGGGCAAGCCATAGGCGAAAACCAAGCCGATCAGCGGTTTGCGTGGCGGCCGGCCGCATTGGCGAACGGCGATCTTGGCGATCTCAACTTTGGCGCGGACGAGCGCAGCTTCCTGGGCGGCGGCCCGAACGGTCGCTGCGCTGGCGTACAGTTCAGCGCGGACGCGACGTACAGACTGCGCCCTCAGCAGGGAGCGGAGCGCAAGGACGGCCCACTTCCTGCCGTTCTTACGGATCAGCCGTCTTGCTACCTGCGCCAGGAGCTTTTTCGGCAGTTTCTTCATGTGCTCCGCTGGCAGTAGCCTTACTTGCGCCCGAGGATGTACCCGAGCATGAGCGATGCCACCGCGGCACCGCCGATGTAAGGCCAGGGATTGTTGTGGACGTTCTCGTCGACCTGGCTGGCCACTTCACGGACGCGGTCTTCGCCGACTTCGCGGAAGCGCTGTGCTTGCTCGGCGGTGCGATGACTCATGCGATTGAAGGATTCCTTGACATTCGATTCGCTATCCGACATGGCGTCTTTCAGGTGCGTGTAGCGCTCCGAAATCAGTGTTTTTAGGGCGTCGCGTTTCTCGCATGCCGCTTCCTCAAGCAGCTTCAATGCTTCCTGGATTTTCTCGTTGCTATGGTCGTGTGCATCTGGCATGGCTGAGTTCCTCTGGTTTACGGGGGGATCTTGTTGTCTTTAGTAGGGTACTTCTAAATACGCAGGACACAACTTAGAGTGCGTGTTTTCTGCGTGCCGGAGGGGGATGCCAAGCCCGCCGATTCGTCCCGAGGCCGAACAATCGTCAACAGCCGGGGCGCAGGAGCGAAAATATCCAACAGCCAACACGGACCGCCCAAGGGGCAGAGCCTGACCAGCTGGATCGGGAGCGAAGCGCCAATATCCAATCGCCGAATAAAGACTTTTAGGGGCCAAACAGGAGGCCGCGAAGCGCGGCTGGGACAGCGGAAAGGTCCGGTGCTATCCAATCCGCCTCGTGCATGTCTCCAGCAGGGAAACTTGTCGTCAGGCCTAGGCATTGCGCGCCAGCTGCTTTCGCTGCAGTGACCCCGCTGATGGCATCCTCTACCACGAGGGACCGCTGGGGATCGACTTGGATGCGCTCCGCTGCCAGCAGAAATATGTCGGGCGCAGGCTTCTTGTGCTCGACATCCATGCCATTGACGACGGCCTCAAAGGAGTCGAACGGCAGGCCGATCTCGCGGAGATTGGCGGCCACTTTGACCAAATCCGCAGAGGAGGCGACAGCTGTCTTGAAGCCGTGTGCCTTGAGCTCGCCAATAAAGTCGTGAACCCCCGGCAGTGCGTCCAGCTGGCCAACGATCAAGTCCAGATAGATGGCGTATGTTCGCGCTTTATCCCGCTCCAGCGAAAAAGGAGCCGCGTACTTCTCTGCGACGCCTCCGAGATAGCGATTTTCCCCCATGCCGACGAATGGTAGGAAGTCACTCTCCTGTGCCTGGACGCCGAGCTCTGCGAACATCGCAATGGCTGCCTGGCAGATGAATGCTTCTGAGTCTACCAAAACGCCATCCATGTCGAAAATGACGGCGTCAAACCGTGATGTGCTAGCCGCGGACATCGACGACCTTGCCTCCGAACAGGTCACAGAGCGATTGGACGAATTCGCTTCCTTCGGCAGCCTCCCATGCTTCTGAGGATGCGGTCTTCTTGCGCTTCAGCGGGATGTCTACCTGCCAGTTGATGGTCAAGGGAGGCGTGTGCGCGCTACCAACTTCCGCGGCCTTTTGGCGAATGGCCTGGCTTGGCTCGGCGGTTGCGGACAACAAAAGGGTGTCTTGTTCGAGGCCGATGGCGGTACCAGCGTCGCGCAGGGCTGCGACTGACTCCCCATGGACGGAGAGCAGGTGTGCCCAAAGCTCATGTGCTGTGCGTACAGCTTGCAGGCTGACGGGGGTCTCGGTGTGTGTCGGCGGAGCCGGCGCTGGCTGCTCAGGCGGCGTTGAGGGCTCTGGCACAGCGACTGGCGCTGTTTCAGGTGTCAGCGGAGCTGCAGTGATGATCTCTGGCTGCTGAGGCGGCTCCGCAGCGATTGGCTCTGGTGTCTGATCGACCGCTGGAAATCGCGGGGGCACCGGTGCTGGAGGCGCGGCTGCCATCGGCTGCGCGACGACGGCAGTGGCGGTCGGCGGGGGGGGAGGTTGGACCAGTGGCGCGTGAATCTGGGCAATCTGGGAAACTTGTATGGCTGGTTCATTTCCCCGAGGAAGATCATTCAAGCGTCCGTTTGCTTCCAGCTCGCGCAGCTTGGCGAGCAGGTCATCGACACGCACGGCATGGGCGTCGCGCATGACGCGGAGGAATGTGGCTTCGATATAGAGGCGCTTGTTCAAGGTCATGCGCACGCCGCCATCATCATCCATCAGCCCATCAATCAACCGTTGCACGATCGAGGCGCTGCTTTGCGCCAGCGCGACCAGCTGCACGCGCTCTGTCTCCGATACATCTACGATCCGGGTGGGCTCCTTGCTGAGCTGAAAGACCATGATGTTGCGAAGGTAGCCGAGGACGTCGGTATACATGCGCTCGAGGTCACGGCCTTTGTCTGCGAGCGCGTGCACGGCATCCAGAAGTTCCACCGCATCATTACTTATCATCGCCCGGGTCAAATGGTTCAGCTCGCTTGAGGAGGATAGGCCGAAGACCTCGACCACGTCGTTCTGATGGATGCGCTGCTCTTCATTGGTGCCGCCGCAGAATGAGATCATCTGGTCGAAAATAGATTGGGCGTCGCGCATACCGCCTTCTGCGGCGCGAGCGATCAAGGTCAGCGCTTCTTCGTCCACTAAGACTTTTTCTTCCTCGGCAATCTGGTGCAGCCGCCCGACAATGGTCGGGACTTCGATGGGCTTGAGATCGAAGCGTTGACAACGAGAGACGATCGTGGCCAGGACCTTGTGGGCCTCGGTGGTGGCAAACAGAAACTTTACATGTGGGGGCGGCTCTTCCAGTGTCTTGAGCAACGCATTCCATGCCTGCGCGGTGAGCATGTGGACTTCGTCGATGATGTAGATTTTGTACTTGCGGCCGTTTGTGGGGGTGTATTGGACGCCCTCTCGGATCTCGCGAATATCGTCGACTTTATTGTGCGAGGCACCGTCGATCTCGAGCACGTCGAGGCAGGAGCCGGCGGCGATTTCTTGGCATGTGTGGCAGGTGCAGCATGGCTCGAGGCCGCCTTCGCCGTCGCGGATCGGAGTGGGACAGTTCAGCGCCTTGGCAAAAATGCGGGCTGATGTGGTCTTGCCGATTCCCCGCGGGCCAACGAACAAATAGCCGTGCCCGACGCGATCCTGCTCGATGGCATTTTGCAGCGTGCGCGTGATATGGGATTGGCCCAGCACATCAGCGAAACGCTGTGGCCGCCATTTTCGAGCAAGTACCTGATATCCCATGAATCACCGCATCGAAAAGCAAGAAAAGATCGACGTCGTGCCAACAGGTAATTCAGGCGCATAGACTGTCCGTTAGAGCTGCTCGGTTCCCCGCCTGACTC
>DMTJ01000426.1:4721-14304 GCA_003477185.1 Lentisphaeria bacterium | reverse complement strand
ATCGAACGAATCGCCGAGCTCGAATGGCGCAAGCACATCTCGGAACTCGCCTGGACTGCTATCGAGAAGCGCTTCAAGCCGCACGTGCTGCGGGCATTCATGCTCTTAGTCGAAGGCCACCCAGTGGGTGAAATCGTAAAGGAGCTCGGGATCGCAGAATCCAGCGTCTATGTCTACAAGAGCCGGGTGCAAAAGGAACTTCGGGCAGAAGTCATACGCCTCAATCGCAAACTGGATATCTAATCGCCTGCGAGGGCTCTTCGCCAACCATGGTGCTCGGGGCGGGATTCGAACCCGCACGGGATTATCTCCCACTAGGCCCTCAACCTAGCGCGTCTGCCAGTTTCGCCACCCGAGCACTCGGCGTGTGGGGTGGCAAAACTAGCGCGCAACTGATCACCTGCAACTTGAATTCGTGATCTTTGTGCCAGCCCCGTTTGCAGCTTGCCCGACTTAGCAGACGATGAGAAGGCGCGCCTCCAACTGCAGAGGTGATGCCATCGGGATTCTGCGGGCTGTTAATTGTGCCGCCCCGCGGTACCTTCTGCCGATGATTTTCAGGCACATATTTATTATTTCCTGCGTGCTCGTCTGCTCGTTGGCCGCGGCAGAGCGGCGCGTGATCGCTCTGCTGGACGCAGACGCGTCCGAGGGCTACGCACTTGTCCTGCAGAAGGGTATTGAGTCGCGAGCGGCCGTACAGGTTGACTGTCATTCTGTATCTGGGCCATTGACGGCCGCCATTAGCGAGGCCTTGGCTGAAAAGCCCGCTGCCTTGATTTTTGCATTTTCTGCCGCCGAAATCCCAGCCGAAGACACGGCAATCGTGGAAAAGCTGCGAAAAGCCGAAACCCCCATCGTGATGATCGGGTATGCCGCGGGAGCCCTGCCGACCACATCTCTCTGGACCGATCTGACTGGGCTGTCGGCCGAAATCAGAAATTGGCGCCTCGCCGGCATGGTCAGTACCGTGCACGGTCTAACGCCACCCCTGCATGATTGCGACTGGCTCCCGCAAGGCAAGCTCGCAGCCACCGTGCTGCTCGGCACGCAGGCGCAGGTGATCCAAGAATGCGACAGGGTGCCGGTGACTTGGCGCGATCGAGGCGAGAATTACGTTTTCGCCACCGTACTGGGCGCCAGCGAGCAGCAATTACTGGAACCGCAGGCTCTGGATGTGATCGCCTATGGCTTGCTCTGGACACTGGATGGCCTGCGTACCAGCGGCTTGCCGCGGCCGGGCTTTGGCGGCAGCGGCGAAACACAAACCTTGACCGTGCTCCGGACCATGCAGCCGAAAAAGGCCACGGCCGAAGTTGCGGACTCCGCAACCGGGGTCACCGGAACAGCCCCCTTACCACAGGGCGGCGCGGTGCTGACTGCGAAGTTCGCAGCACTACGAGGTTCGCAAGTACGCATTGAGCTACTGAGCTCGCTCGGGAACTCCCACTATGCCTGCCTCGCTGAGCTCCAGCTATACGACGAGAGTGGAGCGGAATTATCGCGGGAGAACTGGTCGATCAGCGCCTCAAGTGAGCAAGCCCCGGCGCAGCCAGCCAAGAACCTGCTGGACGGCGACCAGACCACCAGCTGGCACTCCCGCTACATCAATCGCAAGGACGCGTTCCCGTTCGTAATCACCATTAAGCTCGGGGCGGAGTCGTCAATTGCGGAAATAAGGTGTACCTTGCACGCCCGCAACGCGGCCAGTGGAATCGCGACCTTTCGCCTTTCCGCGCGCGCCGATGATGACACCGAAACCGGTAGCATCTCGGCTGAATTGACGCCGCTCGAACCTGCTCCTTAAGATATTCTCATGGCTTTACTTGGACAAAAAATTGTCGTCGTGATGCCAGCGTACAACGCAGAGTTGACGCTGGAACGAACGCTGGATGAGATGCCGCGAGATATTGTGGACCACATTATCTTGGTCGATGATAATAGCACCGACGGCACCGTCGCGCTGGCAGAAAAGTTGGGTCTGGAAGCGATCGCTCACGATCAGAATCGCGGCTACGGCGGGAACCAGAAGACGTGCTACGATGCCGCACTCAAGCATGATGCCGACATCGTGGCCATGGTCCACCCCGACTACCAATACACGCCGTTGATCCTGCGGGCGATGTGTGGCTTGATCGCCGAGGCTCACTACGAGTTCGTCCTCGGCTCGCGCATTATCGCCAATGGGGCGCTGAAAGGCGGAATGCCCAAGTACAAATACGTGGCCAATCGCTGTCTGACCGCGTTTCAGAACATGTGCCTCGGCAACAAGCTGTCTGAGTATCACACGGGCTATCGTGTATATGACGCGAAGATTCTGCGCGACATCAATTACGAAGTGTTCTCTGAAGACTTTGTCTTCGACAATCAGATGCTAGCCGAGATTGTGGTACGCAAGTACGTGATTGGCGAGGTGAGTTGCCCCACGCGCTATTTCGAAGAAGCTTCTTCGATCAACTTTAGCCGATCCTGTACGTACGGGCTCGGTGTATTGGGAGTGTCTGTTCGCGGACTGCTAAAGCGAATGGCCGGCAAAAACTCCTTGGAATTCAAGTAAGAACGGAGGAAGAAAAATGCGTAGCCAATTATGGATAGGCATGGTTCTCGTCTGTGGCACATTGTGGACGCAGGCGAACGAACTGAGAACCCGATTAAAGGAAATCAAGTTCGAGAGCCTGGACTACACGGGCGTGACCGTGAACGACTTGGTGCGCCAGCTCGACAAGAAAGTGGACGCAGCAGACCCGGAAGGGCGCGGGATTAATTTCATCCTCGCACTCAAGCCCGATGTTGCCGCACGCACGCGGACCCTAGATCCGAAGAATGTGCCCCTGAGCGGTGTCATGAATTTGATGTGTGACGTGACCGGCCTGACCGATAAGGTAGATCCGGACGCAGTCATCATCATGAACAGAACGGTGGGCGTGGATAAGACGGTCCAAACACAAATGGACGTACGGTTCTACCGCGTTCAGCCAGGGATATTCGACGGAGCGTGCCAGTGAGTCAAGACACAATCACACTCTTTCGCGAACAGTTCGGGCTGGCGCCAACCCTCGTCAGCCGCGCGCCTGGACGCCTAGAGATCCTTGGCAACCATACCGACTACAACGACGGGGTCGCTCTTAGCTGCGCCTCCGAGCAGGCGACAACATTCGCCGCTGGCCCGGCATCCGGAAACACCTGCGAGCTGGTTTCTTGGCACGAAGGCGAGGTCTGGCGCAGCGATTTCGACCTAGATGATCTCACTAATCCGACAGCTGGCGAATGGGCCAACTACATCAAAGGCATCGTCTATGCGCTCGGCAAACGCGGCCATTCGTGCCAGCCCTTTCGTGCTGCACTCAGCAGTACCGTTCCGCTTTCAGCCGGCATGAGCAGCTCGGCTGCGCTGGAAATAGCCGCCGCTCTGGCAATCGGCAAATTGAGTGGGATCCACCTACCGCGCGAGGAGTGGGCGCGTATCGGGCAACAGAGTGAGAACGATTATGTGGGCGCAAACACCGGCCTGCTCGATCAGTTTTCCTCGCTGTTCGGACAAGTGGGGAATCTAGTCTATATCGACTTTCGGACCCTGGCTGTCGAGCCACACACCCTTGATGCAGACGTGGCCTGGGTGGTGACGAACTCAGGCGTGAAGCACGACCTCACGACCGACTACAATGACCGCCGGGAAAGCTGCGAAGCCGCTGCCCGCGCTGTGGCCAGCATCCACACCGGCGTGACCGCGTTGCGAGATGTCTCGCAGCAAATGCTGGACGATTGCCGGGCCGACATGTCCGTGACCGACTACCGCCGTGCCTGTCACATCGTGGGCGAGAACGAACGCGTCGCCGCCGGATTGGCCGCCATGAAGAAGAGCGATCCAACCGCTTTTGGCAGCCTGCTCACGGCCTCGCACACGAGCTCGCGCGTAAACTTCGAAAACTCCTGTCCGGAACTGGATATCCTAGTGGCTAGCGGGTGCGCACTGCCGGGCTGCCATGGGGGCCGCCTGAGTGGCGGAGGCTTCGGCGGCATTACAATTCATCTGGTGGATTCAGCAGAGGCAGAGACATTCTGCGAACGCTTGGCTACCGCCTACAAAACACGCACTGGCGATGAAGTCAGCCCCATAGTCTGTGGCATTGGCGCCGGTGCCGGTGTCACGACACTTTGATTGGAAGGAACCTGCTATGTTTGACAATCTGACAACTCGCCTGCAGGACACGTTCCGGGATATGACCGGACGTGGTAGCCTGACAGAAAAAAATATCGAAGACGCGATGGCCGACGTGCGCCGCGCCTTGCTGGAAGCGGACGTAAACTACGACATCACCAAGCAGTTTATCGAAGATGTGAGCGAGGAATGCCTCGGCTCCAAAGTCCTGCGCAGCGTGACCCCAGGTCAACAATTCGTCAAGGTCGTCAGCGACCGGCTCGGCGAGTTGATGGGGGCTGCAAACGAGCCTCTCGTCCTGGAAGGCAGCCCCAGCATCATCATGATGGTCGGCCTGCATGGTAGCGGTAAGACTACCAGCACCGGCAAGCTGGCCGCCCGCCTCACAAAGGACGGAAAGCGCGTCTTGATGGTCGCCATGGACGTGCATCGCCCCGCAGCTATCGACCAGCTCGAAACTCTCGGCAGCGACCAAGAGATCGATGTTTTCTCGGACCGCGGTAATCAGGACATCACCAACATCGCCGAGAAGGCGCTGTCGTTTGCTAAGCTCCACCGACATCAGGTCGTGATTTTTGATACAGCTGGCCGTCTCCAAGTAGACGAACCCCTGGTGCGTGAACTAGAATCGGTCAAGAATAAGACCAACCCCGCAGAGATCCTGCTCGTCGCGGATGCCGCGTTGGGCCAGGAAGCAGTCTCGGTAGCCACTCATTTCAACGATGCCTTGGGCCTGAGCGGAATTATTCTGACTAAGATGGATGGTGACGCCCGTGGCGGTGCCGCCCTGTCGATGCGCAAAGTCACAGGCCAGCCAATCAAGTTCATCGGTGTCGGCGAGAAAGTCACCGATTTTGAGCCATTTCACCCAGACCGGATGGCTCGCCGCATCCTCGGCATGGGCGATATCGTCGGCATCGTCGAGCAGGCTGAGGAAATCATCTCCGAAGAAGAAGCCAAAGACCTAGAGAGCCGGCTGGTTAGCGCCAAGTTTGACTTTAACGACTTTATCAAGCAACTCGATCTGCTCAGCAAGTTCGGTGGCATGGGCAAGCTGTTCGAAATGCTGCCACTGCCCCCAGCCATCAAAAAGCTGGCAGGCGCCAATGAAGGTGCCCTCAAACAGGCGCGAGCCATGGTGCAATCCATGACCCCATTCGAGCGCAAGAACCCGCCGATCATGAATGACGTCACCCGCCGCAAGCGCGTATCGCGTGGCTGTGGACTTGGCTTCGAAGAAGTCACTGGCATGATGCAGCGCTTCGAGAAAATGCGGCAAATGATGGCCAAGATGGGCCCGGGCGGTTTGAAGCAATTAGCTGGCACCCTCGAATCTCTCGGCGGGCTCGGCGGAGCTGGTGGCGGCATGCCCCCGGGCATGATGGGCCCCGGCGGACCAAATCTCAGCGGCTTCCAGCGTGGCGCAGCCAAGCAGGCAAGCCAGAAAGAAAAGAAGGCCAAGCGAAAAAAAGGGAGGCGTCGGCGATAGCCAACGACTCACATGACAATCCCCCCATCTCTGCCGACCATCGCCATCGTCGGCCGCCCGAACGTAGGCAAATCTGCCCTGTTCAATAAGATCCTTGGCAGACGTCTATCCATCGTACACGAAGAAAGCGGGGTCACGCGTGATCGCGTGTCAGCCGTAGCAGAATGGAACTGCAAGCGCTTCTCCTTGGTCGATACAGGTGGCCTTGGTCTGTTCGGTTCAGAAAAAGCTGACGACTTCTTCGATGATCTAATCCGGCAACAACTCCACGTGGCGATCGAGAGTGCCGACCGCATCATCTTTGTCACCGACTGTATCAGCGGCCTGCTCCCACTAGACGAAGAAGTCGGCCGAATTCTCCACGAAAGCGGCAAGCCAGTGATTGTCGCCCAAAACAAGGCGGACAATCAGAATCTGGCCCGAGCTGGCGACGAAATGCTTGCCTTGGGCTTTGAAAATCAGATCGCGATTTCTTGCGTGCACACAAGTAATATTGACGCGTTGATGGAAGTGGCCTGCAAGGACATTCCGGAAGCCCTGCACGATGATGACAGCCGTGACCGCCTGCGAATCGCCCTCATTGGACGCCCGAATGTCGGTAAGTCCACTCTGACCAACTTTCTACTCGGCGAAAACCGAGTGATCGTGAGCGATGTACCGGGCACAACCCGCGATGCGGTAGACGTCGTCGTTGACCTTCCTTGTGAAGATCAGATCCTACCGTTAATCTTGGTGGATACCGCCGGACTTAAACGCAAGCGAAATCTGAACAGCGCCGTGGAGTACTTCAGCACGGACCGAACAGAAGCGGCAATCCGCCGGGCAGACCTCATCTTAATGGTGATGGATGCCACAGAAGGGGTGACGGCACAGGATAAGCGAATCTGTCGCATGGCCCTCGATGCCTGCAAGCCGTGCGTCCTGCTCGCCAACAAATGGGATCTGGCAGGAGAGGACACAACCCAGCAAGAGTTACTGGATAGTATCCGCCATGAACTGGCCTTCATGAGCCACGCCCCGCTTCTTACCATCTGTGCCAAGAGCGGCTACAACGTGCGCTACATCCCGCCGAAGCTCGCGGAAATGCGGGACCAGTTGGCCCAGGAAGTACCAACTTCCTTGCTGAACCAGGTCGTGCGCGACATGGTCATGCGCACCCCTCCCCCTGGAGTAGGCCCGAACTCCTTCAAAATATTTTACGCTGTCTACAAGCGCCGGCCACCTACATTCCTGTTGTTCGTAAACCGTAAGACCAGCGCGCGCGCCAATTATATTCGGTTCATGGAGAAACAGCTGCGAACAGCCTTCAACCTCACTAGCCTGCCACTTAAGCTTGAGCTGGTGGAAAGGCGCCCCAAAGAAGAAGGGGGCAGCCCACAGCGTCGGCCACGCCCCAAAACAGCCGGCCCACCGCGACGGCGCAAGAAGCGCTGATGGCAGAGGTTGGGGCATTGATCCTTGCGTCGGGCTCTGCCCGACGGCGGGACCTGCTCCGCGCCGCTGGCGTGCCCTTCGCCCAAGTGACGGCCGATGTAGACGAATCACTGTGCAGAGCCGAGCAACCGCAGCAGGCCGTGCAACGGCTCGCAGCGGAGAAAGCAACAGCGATCTCCGCAAGTCACCCCGAGGCAGTAGTCATCGGGGCAGATACGTTGGTCGCACTTGGCGACCAGATCCTCGGCAAACCAGACTCCCTAGAACACGCCACGGAAATGCTTCAGCTGCTGTCCGGAAAGACGCATGCTGTATACACGGGAGTACACATTGCTTGCGCAAATCGCAACCGGGCCACCACCTGGTACGCGTTCACCGAAGTCACTTTTAACACGCTCACAGATACGACGATCGAAAACTACTTCGCTGTTTGTGATCCCTTGGACAAGGCCGGGAGCTACGGCATTCAAACCGGCGGCGACTTGCTCGTCTCCCGGACCAACGGACTGCTGAGTACTGTGATCGGCTTCCCGATCGAGCAGATACTGCCTAGGCTACGCAGTTTTTACAATGACTGTGGATTCGTCCATGTCGACCGCCTTTCTTGGTGGTATGAACTGCCGCACAAAGAAGTACAACCGGGGCAGATCGAAATCACCACGTACGATCAGGCAATCGCTGCGTTGGGCGATGCGCAGTAGCGGAAGATGATCGGTTTCCGGATGAATCAGCGAGATGATCGGCAGCTTTGCTTTGCGCGTCGGCATCTTGCGCACGGAATCAACAAACTCCGTGTGCTCCTTGGTCTGGGCAGTGAAATCGATGAGCGCGCAGCAGATATCGTAACGACTGTCGCTACAAATTGCTTTCGCCTCTTTCACAGTCCCGGCTGCTACAGCCTGAAATCCATTATTGCCCAGAACATGGCAATAAAACTGCCTGAGCAGCGGGCTGCCATCCAATACCAATACCTGTGGTGCTCGCCCGACTTTCATGGTTTGGACCGTAACTGACATCGCTTGAATGACAAGATCAATGAACATGCAAAATACACCGATTAAGGCACGCTTTGGTCGGTCAGACGTGGTCTGCGAGCCGCCACATCTTGCGGAGTGCGAAGCCATCGCCGCCGTAATCTGCCGCGCCTCCGGGCGGGGTTTCCTGCTGCCGCGCTCTGGCGCAGACATCGCGGACCACTGCGAGAACTTTCTCGTAGCCCGAATCGAAGGCCAAATCGTCGGCTGTGTAGCCCTCAGAGATTTCGGAAAAGGCCTCCAGGAACTCCGCTCCCTGGCAGTCGATGAATCTTTTTGCGGCCGAGGGATCGGCAGCCTTCTCGTCCGCTCCGTGCTGGACATGGCCAAGCGCCGCAATGCCCAGCGAGTCTTCACGCTCACCCTTGAAGAGGGTCTCTTCTCTCGAGTCGGCTTCCGCCACATGACCCACAGCGACTTCCCCCAAAAGGTCTGGTCGGACTGCAGACTCTGCCCGCGCCGCAAGTCTTGCAACGAGATTGCCCTCGCCATCGACCTCTAAGATCGAAGACGCCGCTTCGCTCAATCCGACCGTTCTGCGTGTATAGTTGGAGCGACCTCCGCAAACACCGACGAAACTTGGTGCACGATCTCCGAGTCTGGCAACTGGTCGATCAGTCTCCTCGGGTGTCGTGCATAGCCAATCGCCGCGCCCGCAAGCTGGCCAGCGATGGCACAAGTCGTATCCCTGTCCTCGCCAGCCATGATCAACTCGCGCAACATCTCCTCGAACCCAATCTCATCCACCTGCGCCGCTGCGGAGATCACGAGTGGCACGGAATCCACGACGTATCCAGAGGCAGCCCAGGCGCGGCGCCAAGCTGGGAAATACTCCCGGTACCCGAACCCGCTGCGTAGACCAGCAAGCGATCTCGCACTCTGGTATCCGGCAGTGCCAACGCCATCGGCTGCCAAGAAGGATGCCAACTACGCGATCCTCATCGCGGCACCGTTTCCTCCTGCGTACTCACCAGAGCGCCCAGCGAGGGCCCATGGCACGCCTATCTCAAGGGCTTTGAGTGCACCTAAAGTACTCGCGCCTAGACCAAACAGTCGGCCGCATCGATAGCGGCCAAGGAACGCCGAACTAGAATAGCGTGTAGACGAAAGGAGCGAGCCCAGTTGCTGCCAGGGCGATGAGAATGCCCAGAAACGCGAGCACAATCACGATGGGGAGCATCCACCACTTCTTGTTGTCACGCATGAAGTAGAAAACTTCCACGAGAATCGACGGCTGTTCATCGCCGGCGGACTCGAATTCGTTTGGTTGGTTGTCCTGGTCCGCCATATCAATATTGCCGGTAGTAGCTGGCCGGGGGTTTCTGTGCTTCTCGCTGAACCCAATAGCTATCCGATTTTCGCCGAATGGCAAGCGCATCACGCCGAAGCAGGTGAAAGACGATTCCGATCGGAAGAAACACCAGCACATAGGTCAGCAGCATAGCCAGCTCGCCGACCACGAAGCCA
>DMTJ01000426.1:0-4683 GCA_003477185.1 Lentisphaeria bacterium | reverse complement strand
GACCACGAAGCCAATAGGGATAGCGACCACACAAGCCACGATGTATAACGGTCTAATCAGACACGGAACGACAAGGCCAACAACCGCGATCGCCAGTCCCACGGCAGCCAGCTTCCACAGAACGTCGGGTAGCGCCCCCCAGATCCAACCAATCAGGGGCAACGCTGGCAGCGCTGCTGCAGAAAACTGCCGCAGTTGCCGCGCGGACGGTTTCAAGTCTATAGATAGCAAGCTCATGATCAGTCCAACTCAAACTGCGCAAGATATGCGTCGCGTTGCTCTGGCGTAAGCTGGTTTGGCTGCTCGTGTTTCAACAGCACATGCCTGCCGAGCACGAGCACGTCCATGTCGGTCATCATGAAACAGCGATAGGCATCCTCGGGGGTACAGACGATGGGTTCGCTGCGCACGTTAAAGCTGGTGTTGATCAACACGGGCATGCCGGTTCGCTCGTAGAATCGACTGAGTAGCTTGTGAGTGATTGGATTCCGCTCTGTATCGATGGTCTGCAGCCGCGTTGAGTAGTCCACATGCGTGACGGCTGGGATGCAGGAGCGGGCCACATGCAGCCGATCAATGCCTTGCGCCGCCTCATTCTCTGCCTGATTCTCTCGCATTTCTTCGCGCACCTGAGCGACCAACAGCATGTATGGGCTGTCTTCCTCGTCGCGCAATTCGAAATAGGTGGAGACATGCTCCCGCAGTACGATGGGAGCAAACGGTCGAAAGGATTCACGGAACTTAATTTTCAGGTTCATCGCGGCCTGCATGTTGGTACTGCGCGCATCGCCTAGTATGCTGCGCGCTCCGAGAGCACGCGGCCCAAATTCCATGCGCCCCTGAAACCAACCCACCACGTTCTCGCTGGCGAGCAATTCTGCGACTGCGCCACAAAGGCTGTCGTCATCCTGATAACAGGTGGCCTTGGCCTCAGCGTCGGCGATGACCTTTGCCACTTCAGGCTCGGAAAAAGAAGGGCCGAGAAAGGAGCCGTGCTGCAGGTCACCGCCAGAAACCTTGCGCGGCTTCTTGAGTAGCTGATGCCAGACAAATTGAGCTGCGCCCAGCGCCCCGCCAGCATCGCCAGCCGCGGGCTGGACCCAGAGGTTTTCGAATGGCCCTTCGCGCAACACACGCCCGTTGCCCACGCAGTTCAGGGCGACGCCACCGGCCATCACCAGATTGCGGAGTCCGCAAAGCTCGTGAATGTGGCGCGCCATGCGCAGCATGACCTCTTCAGTGACGGCCTGCACAGATGCGGCCAAGTCCATCTCTCGCTGGGTGAGCGACGACTCCGGCTGCCGAGGGGGGGCACCGAATAGCTCGTGAAAGCGGCCGGAAGTCATGGTTAGGCCACCGCAGTAGTTGAAATAGCGCATGTCCATGCGGAAGGATCCATCGTCCTGCAGCTGCATGAGCTCGTCGAGAATCAGGTCTTTGTACTTGGGCTTTCCGTATGGCGCCAGGCCCATGATCTTGTACTCACCGCTGTTGACCTTGAAGCCAGTATAATAGGTGAAAGCAGAGTAGAGCAGACCAAGGGAGTGTGGAAAGCGCATCTCGTGCGACAGCTCAATCTGGTTTCCACGACCGACTCCCAGCGAGCTGGTCGCCCACTCCCCGACACCGTCGATGGTCAGAATGGCAGCCTCTTCGAACGGGCTCGGGAAAAAGGCGCTCGCCGCGTGCGACTCGTGATGCTCCGGAAAGACCATGCGCCCCTTGAACTGGCCTCCCAGCCCGCGTGCGATCTCGCGTCGCAGGTGTAGCTTCTGCTTCAGCCACAACGGCAACGCCTGCCGAAACGAACGGTAGCCAAATGGGATGAATTCGAGGTAGGTTTCGATCAGCCGCTCGAATTTCGTCAGCGGCTTATCGTAGAATGCTACGTAGTCGACCTGACCTGGGCTGATGGCTGCCTGTTTGAGGCAGAAGTCCACGGCCTGCTGGGGGAATCGGTGGTCGTGCTTCTTGCGCGAAAAGCGCTCTTCCTGGGCGGCAGCCACGATCTCGCCATCCACCAGAAGCGCGGCGGCGGAGTCATGGTAGAAAGCAGAAATTCCAAGGATCACAGACATACATCCTACCCTGCCAGCTGCCCACGTGAAAGGCAAGCGCACCGACGTATGGTTCCGGATGCAGAACCTGCCCAAAAAAACTCGTTCGAAGCTGCTCCTCGTTGCCATCAGCCTTGGAATAGGCTGCCTGCTCGCGTTTGCGCTCGCGGAATTTAGCTGCCGCCTCCTGGGATTTGGCGGCGGCATCGTCTATGAATCCGAGCTCTATCGCACTGCGGCTGCGCCACTGGCCTACGAGCTTGTGCCTGGTTACGCTGGCAATTCGTATCGCAGCAAGGTGACGGTGAGCGCGGACGGCTTTCGCAGGACCGGAGCCGAAGGCGAGCGCCCTATCGCCTGCGTGGGTGACTCATGCACCTTCGGCATGGGGGTCGATGACACGGACGCGTGGCCAGCGCAACTCGCCGGCATTGCGGACACCGCAACGATCAACGCAGGGATTTGCGGCTACAATCTGACGCAGTGCCGAGCCGTGATTGAGGACAAGCTTTTGCCGCTAGGCCCCGCGGCGGTGATCATCGGTATCAACCCCAACGACTTGGAGCCTGCCTACGCGTTTGACGGCCAGTACATCGTCTTCCCAAAGGCGCGCAAGTCCCTGCCGATCCCTGGAAAGCGCCTTCTCCGCGCGCACAGCCATTTTTACCAGTTCGCCGCACTCCGCTATCGCGCCTTGGTAAATCGGTTTAGCAATGCGCCGGTAATCGCGGATCCGGATGCGGTCTTGGCAGACGGGATGCGGCCAGACCTAAGCGCAATCAAGGCGGCGTGCGATGCAGCTGGCGTGCCCCTGATTTGCGTCTTGATTTGCTTTAAAAACGCTCACCTGTCAGCGCTCTGCGAGGAACTGGGCATCGCGATTTCCAACGGCATGTACGAAGCGGAAGATATGCTCCCCGACTCGCACCCCAATCCCGAGGGCCACCGTAAAATCGCCACCGCTGCTGCAGAGCTATTGTCCAGATCTAAGAGCAACTAAGAGTCGCTCGGTGAGGATTGAGGCGGCGAGAGCCAGCAATTTGGAGCTAGCTGCCGCAAGAGCAGGGATTCGTGCGGGGTTCAGGTTGCACGTTGACACGGTGCAGCTAATTTATACGCTTTTGATTTCTTCGTCTATATAGGTGTTATCATGGCTGTTCAACAGCACAAAGTATCGAAGCGGAAGTGCCGCCAGCGGAAGGCTACGCACCGCTATCAGGGTAATCAGAGCGCAAAGTGCCCGGAATGCGAGGCTCCCAAAATGCCACATCGCATCTGCCCAGGCTGCGGACACTACAAAAGCAAGCAGTACGAGACCATCGTAGTCGACTAAACGGCCCAACCGGATTCGCCAAATCCGGTCCCCGTAGTTATTCGGCCCTTACGCGATACTCGCGCTTGGGCTAGTCTAAAGAGCCGAACCGCAAGGTCTCGGCTCTTTTGCTGAATACCCAATACGCCTGAGACGGCTGCAACAGTTCATGGGCAGCGACTGGAATCATTCCTTCCAGCGCAGCGTCGTAGCGCCAGACCTCCAGTCCGGATGGTTGAAGCGTCGCGCTGCCAGGGCTGATCATATTCCAGCCAGACCTCAGCGGGATCAAGCCGCTGGCCGGGACGCCAGTGATTGCAATTGTGGCCGGGCTATCCAGAAATGCCCAATACCCGCGTCCAGGCACTAGTTCCGACACCTTGCGGTAACGCCCACGGCGGTAAGAAAACACCGTATCCAAACCCGCTCCGGCCCCTGCCAGAATCTCTTCGCTTAGCTGAGTGGTCAACAGGGCGGCGCCAAAGGTTTGCCAGCCCGCGGGAAGAGTTACCGACTGCGTGCTGCTATCTGCGTGACAGAGCTCAAATTCGCTCCAGCCAGGGGCAAGATACTCCGTGGTTGACAGCATATCGATCGCCGGCCCGCTCGGTACACCGTCTGCCAGAGGCTGCAGGTACCACTTGCGCCCATCGAGCAGTTCGCTGAGCTCCCAACCGATCCGCGTGGTGACAGGGTCGAGCGTTTCCACCCGCCAGCGACCAACGGCAGCCGACGCCGCCTGGAAGTCCCCCGTCAGCATGGTGGTCCCTACGACAAACACGGCCCCAATAGGGCCACTGGCCGTGGAATCGTTGGCCTCCAAACTGGCCGATGCCGTAGGATGATACCCGAACAAGGCGACCACCTGATCATCTACCAAAAGTCGGCCAATTTCCAAGCCGGCATCCACCGTAAAGACCTCGTTCGTGGCCGCCGTGACCACCTCTCCGTTGTCGTCCTCGTAACGAATCCAGGCATAGACTCGGCTCTCACCAACCGCAGGCACAGTCTGCGAGTCAGGTGGATTTGGCAGCCAGAGCCCGGAGTCCACCGGGGGCTGCCCGTTGGCCAAGCTCGCGTACCACCCTGTAATCCGTCCATCTGGATCGTATACGTGCCAATGCAGTGGGGCCGCCAGAGCCGTGGCCACGTTGGGGACGGAGGAAACCTCGGAAGCGGTAGTGGCAACTCGCTCCAAGGCAGGCAAATCTGGCACTGGGGCGATCTGCACACTGACCGTTGCGGAGTCTGCAATCCGCTCCGCTGCCTGCGCAATATAGGCTGATGCCGCTGGCTCGACCTCAGTGGCTGGGA
>DMTJ01000159.1 GCA_003477185.1 Lentisphaeria bacterium | reverse complement strand
AAGGCATTGAAGAACTCTGAATCCTTGACTCGAATCCGATCATTGCTTGACGGACTTGGGAGGACCATTGCCGGCGCGGCGCGGCGAGTTGTCGGTGGTAGAGCGTATTGGCTTGCCTGGGTTGCAGGTGCCGAGGCGGCCCCCGAGGCTTGGTGAGGCGATGCTGTCTGGAAGGGCGTGTCGCGCAGGCTCCGCTTTTCCGTGGCATCCGCGATGTTCATGAGTACGGATTGCCTCTGAGCTTGCGGCTGAACTGTTGGCGAAGTATACAGGGGGTTCCCTGCCTGGCCTCCGGTGGCCGTCGGGTAGTTGCTCGCGGCTGATTGGCTGGGCGGCGGCGGGCTGGGAGAAGAGGATTGATTGTGGGCCAGTGCTGGGGGCGACGCTGAGGGCTGGGCTGCACCAATCGGCTGCTGTGGCGGTGGCTGCGCTGCCGGTTGAGCCCTCAGTCGCGCGGGCGGCGGCTGTCGCGGTGACCGCTCATCGAGCCGTGCTTCGTTGGCCTTGGTGATCGCATCAATATAGCCCTGCTGTTTCTCGTTTGGACTATCGATGCCCGAACGAATGATTGTGATGACTGCTGTTAGCATCACTAGGAAAGCGACGAGCACGCCCGCAACCACGTGACGCGAAGAGTTTAGCAGCATCACCGGATGGAGCCGCTCGTGCGACCGAATCTTCGGCGTAGGTCTTCGGCTGTGATTATGGCTTGGCACGTGGTCATCATGGACCACCGCGCCAATCTCCGCAAATAACTTGCGGCAGTCGGAGCATTCCGTGAGATGGCTGTCGATTTCGCGCTTCTCAGAGCGGGTCAACGCCCCTGATACGTACTCGGGGAGGCGTGATTTTACTCGGGCGCAGATTGGGTTGGTCGTACTCATTGCAGAAGGCCGTTGGCGTGCGAAACTATGGTGCGCTTCAGCGCCGTGCGGCAAAAGCTCTTTGGGTCGGTTGAACGGTCAAATTGATTGGTTCCCACTACAAGGAATGCCGATCGGGGCGGATGAGCGTGTGCTCTAAAGCTCCCTAATATAGCGGCGTCCTCTCTCGATTGCCACAAAAGGAGTTGCCCTCGCAGCCTGTAATGCGCCCTGAAACGGCCCGTCCACTGGTAGTTTGGGCATGGGCTGGCACAAATGTTATGGTCGTTATTGCGGTAAATATTAGCCTGGCGCCAGCGTTTTTTTTCGCCATTCATCGTCTTCCGGGTGGTGACAAAGCTGGCCACGTCTTTCCGATTGGCATTCTCTGCGTCTTAATTAATGCACGGTTGGATCTGGGGGCATGGCGTCTTGGAGGCCTAATTCTACCGAAGGGTTCCTGCGTTTTGGCCGCGGTCGTATTCGGCGAAGAACTGTCGCAGCATTTTCTGCTGCGCCGTACCTGTGCCTTAGAGGGATCCTCTGGCGGACTTCGCAGTAATCGTGGTCTTCACCGTTGCCGCAGTTCGGTGCCGCCGCCCGGCGAGCGGGGCGGACTCCAGATGAGTATTCTGCGTCTTTGTCTGCTGCTGGTCTATTTTGCTGGACTGACCAAGCACTTTCTGCACGGGGTTTATTTCTGCTGCGCTTCGGATTTGAGCGTTTAATCGGGCTGGACCACGCGAGCAGTTTTCCGTTTTCCTGCTTCACGGAGGTGAACAGCAATGGGGGAATGCCTGTGTGCCTGGTCGGCGCTACGGCCTTGCGGGAGTTTTTCGGATGCTTTGTCCGGACGTTCGCCGTGATCGGGGTTGCCCATTGGTGGCCACCCACTGCGCCGGCTGCCTCGGGGCAGACTATGAGGCCTGACGGCCGCCGCTGGTGAGACTGCTTTTCGTCGGCCTGATTCTTTTGGCGGGTTGGGGAGTGCTTGGCTTCACTGCCTTTGGTGCGCTGCGCAGGCATCTGCCGGAATCCGCCAAAACCGAACTCCACGAAATGATTCAAGCTGCTGAGTCGGGGGGATCGCACTGCGGTGGCTACGGAGAAAGCAGGGGCGTTTCTGGCGCGGGCAGGGTCACTAGCAGACGCTGGCGACCTCAGCGCCGCCGTGTTGGAATACCGCAATGCGTTGCGCCTTTCCTCGGATGATCCGTAGACCTTATTGCGGCTCGCCGAGTCACAGCTGGCAATCGATGAGGATCACGGCGCGTTGCGTAGCTTGCACGCGGCAGTCGCGGTTCTCCCCATCCCACACACCGTGCAACTCGCGGCACGCGCGCCTGCACGCCAGGAAGGCGGGCCTGCGCCATGCTCGCGCCGCGCTTGCGCAGCAACCGGCCAACGTCGAAGCCCTGGTCCGGACAGGGCTGGCGCTGGCTGCCACCTCAGCTGTTGGTGAAGCCAACGCTGTGGCGGCTCAGCTTGAGGCGATGAACCCGAAGTCGCCCGACCTCCTTGTCCTCGTGCGTCTTGCAGAGTTGGCCATCGCGGCCGGCAATCCAGACAAAGACTACGAGTTGCGGCAGCAGGCACATGAACGGGCACCCAGCGGCCTGCGTGCTCGCTTTGGTCCGGCGAAACTCACGCTCTCCATGCGCCTGTGCTTGCCCCGCAGCCCCACTGCGATGCCATCTCGCAGTGAGGGCGCAGCACATTGCCACGTTAGCTTATTGCTGGCCTGACCTACGCAGCGAAGGGCCAGGTGACGGGCGCCGCAGAGGAGGTCCGCATCGGTCTTGGCTTAAGGCCGCCCGAGGCACGGCTTCACCTGCAATGTATTCTCAGGGGCAGCCGGCAGGGTGCAGATCAAGAGGCTGCGGTCTTTTTGGACCTTGTGACACGGTATACGACGCTCTCAGTGAGCGAACGGGCCCAGTGTACAATGCTATGGGAGCAGGTCGGGGATCATAAACGCGCCGAAGAAAATTACCGGTCTTACTTAGAACGGGCCCAGACTCGCTAGCCGTCCTCGATAATCTGGCAGAGCTTCCGTTGGCTTCGAAGCGGGGACCTGAGGCACGTTCGCTCGCACTGCGCGCTGCTGACCTGGCACCGGATAACCAGCTCATCCTTGAAACCGCTGGCCGGGCCTGCTTGGAGCAGGCGGACCATGAGGGGGCCCGTCTTTATCGCGGCCAGGCGTTCGCGCAGTTGAGACCGCCTGATGCCGCGCTCTCGCTTCTCGAAGTATGCTTTGCACTTGACGTCAGAGCGCGAGTGGACACGTTTTGCGCCTTAGATTGCGTGTGAGCTCTCGCGTGCTCACTCGGCAATAAAGACACGTCCGTGATCGTACCCAGAGCGTTAAGGAGGCTGCTACCCAGTTTCATCCCAGGCGAAACTGACACTCAGCCAGCTGGCTGCTATTTTTTATCGTACCATTTCTATCCCGCAAACCCAGTAATTGAGGAACATCATGTCCATCAATGCACTCCGAACAGCCCTGTTTCTTGCGATGCTCAGCATCGCAGCATTCGGCGCTACTGAAGTCGTCAACTCCGACTTAGCCACCCTTACTAAGACTGCCCCCGACAAAGTTGTCGTAGGCGAAGAATACGCGGTGGAACTCACCATCCGCGCAAACGCCAACGTTGGCGACGTCACCGTCACTGACCAGGTCCCAGAAGGGGCACGCTTAGTCCGTACCGAGCCGAAAGCCGAAGTGGTTGGCAATACCGTAACTTGGAAGACTGCCGAGTTGGCTGCTGGCTCTGCCACCACAATGACTCTGGTGCTCTCCGCACTTGGTGACGGCGAACTCAGCTCCTGCGCGACCTTCTCAGTGGTCCCCGTCGCTTGTGTGACAACCCGCGTCGGTCGCCCGGCACTGGCCATCACCAAGACTGGGCCTGAGATGGCGATCCTAAATGACATGATCACCTACGATGTGACTGTGACCAACACTGGCACCGCCGTTGCACGCAACGTGGTCGTCACTGACAACGTGCCAGACGGCCTCGAGCACGCAGGTGGCAAAGCTCTCATCTTTGAACTCGGCAACCTCGCTCCCGGTGAAAGCCGCAGCATTCCCGTCACTTGCAAGGCCGCAGCCCGTGGTCGTCACTGCAACACTGCGGTTGCCAAGTCCTCCAATGTCGGCGAAGTTACCGCGCAGGCTTGCACCAAGGTGCTGATTCGCGGTCTGGAAATTGCCAAGACTGGCATTCCCGTACAATTCCTCGGCAAGACTGCTGGCTACACCATCGTGGCGAAGAACACGGGTGACACCGACCTTACAAACGTGATTGTCACTGACACCGCACCGGCCGGAACCCGCATCATCTCCGCTGAGGGTGCCACCGTTGCTGGCAATGTCGCTACCTGGACCGTCGCCAATTTCGGTGCTGGCCAGAGTAAGACCTACAAGCTGGTACTCACCTCCCGTCAGGCAGGCACGCACTGCAACAACGTAAACGTTACGTCTACAGAAGGCCTCACTGCAGAATCGCAGGCATGCACCGACTGGAAGGGCCATCCGGCCTTGCTCTTGGAAGTGATCGACACAGTTGATCCGCTGCTCCCGGGCGAACAGACCACTTACCTCATCAAAGTGACCAACCAGGGAACAGCTAGCGATACCAACGTATCTGTTGCTGCTGCCTTCCCCGCGCAGATCACCCCAATCTCCGCAGCTGGTCACACCGATGCTAAAGTGAGCGGCAAGAACGTGACCGTTACGCCATATCCGGAGCTCGGCCCAGGTCAGTTCATCGAATGGCAGATCCAGGCTAAGGCTGATACCGCTGGCGATTCACGCCTGAAAGTAAAGCTGTCTTCCAGCTTGCTGAAGACGCCTGTTACCGAAGAAGAAAGTACCCACGTTTACTAAGTTAGGAGCAAATGATGAGTAAATATCTGCAATTTCTCTGCATCGCTGTTGGTTTGGTCGTCGCTCCGGCGATGGCCCAAGCACCGGCTGTTTCCGCCCCGCCTTTTGCCGATGATGCGTACTCTTTTTACGTGTTCGGTCCCAATGGTGGACGTCTCGCTGGTCGTGAAGATTCGATTCAGGTCGTATTCGCTCGCGTTCCGACTGATTCCGCAGGTCAAATCTCGCTGCAGGTCTATGACCCCGCATCGGGAAGTGCCATGGAAAAGCGGTCCTCGCTGTTCAGCGGCCCAATCACCACTCGTTTCTCCGTCTATGGCGGGAAGGGTGCATACACGGGGTCACAGACCACGCGGCCGACCAGCGATCAGGCTGGTACCGTTCTGGCTGATCAGACATTCGTCGAGGAGAATCGTGGCGAGTGGGTCAGCTTTGGTCCCTTCGATCGCAGTGCCGGTGAGACCGTTGATGGACACACCTACTTCAAAATCGTCGCTCACGCTCAGGATGGTCGCGGTCCGAACATGTTCCGTGTCGGATCGTCCAACGAAGCCACGGAGTTCTTCGCCTACGATCTGACCGTACATTTCGTCCGCGATCGCGGTGAAATTATGCGCTATCAGGTCGAACTGCCTGCTGGTCTTGATGCCCTCGTCGAGAACAACTTCGACGTGGACAAAGGTGGTAAGGTCTACCTAGAGGACATGAATCTTCGCGCCTCTGCGTCCGGAGCCTGGCGTCGTAACCCGGTCAGCGTGCACCCGGCAGCGGGTCTGACTCGGCTACCTTACAACGTCATGAAGGACATTCAGGGCTACGCGAATGCTGGCTTCTACTTTGAATCCACCGATGGTGTGGCACTGAAGACCTTCTTTGCTGATGCTCCTGCACCTGCCCTGACCGGAAACTGTGCCACTGCACAATCCTTCCAGGTCTCTGCGACCAAGTGCATGCCGACCGATGTGACGATCAACGAGGAATTCACCTACAACTTGCGCGTGGACGCATCCGGGACTGCCGGGAACGTTCGCCTGCGGGATCAGCTGATGGAAGGCGTGCGTTATGTCTCCAGCGAGCCTGAGGCCACCAAGACCGGCAACACCCTGACTTGGGCCTGGGAGCAACTGCACGGCGGCGATACCAAGACCATCACGGTTACGGTTGTGCCAGAGAAGGAAGGCGACCTAAAGAACTGCATCCAGATCCTGTCGGATCCAATGTTGTGCTTGACGACGATCGCTGGTTCGCCCAAGCTGACCATTGCCAAGACGGGGCCTGCTCAGGCACTGATTAACTCGGAAGTCGAGTACAGCGTCACCGTAAGCAACGTCGGCACTGCCGTCGCACGCAACGTCGTCGTTACTGACAAGCTACCCGATGCATTGTCCCACGCTTCACAGCAGAAGGCCATTCGCTTCGAACTTGGTGACCTTGAGGCTGGTGCCTCCCGCCAGATTCCTGTGCGTGTGACCGCAACGCAGCGCGGCAACCACTGCAACAGTGCCACCGCAGAATCGAGCAACGCGCCCAGCGTCGAAGCTCAGGCTTGCACGAAAGTTGTGCAGCAGGCACTCACGATCAAGAAGACTGGTACACCTTTGCAGTTCTTGGGTAAAGTTGCCACCTACAAGATCGTCGTCAACAATCCTGGTGATGTCGCTCTCACGAACGTAGTGGTCGTCGACAGCGCACCTGCTGGAACCAAGATTGTTGCGGCACCGGATGCTGCCGTGAACGGCAATCTGGCCACGTGGAGTCTCGGTACTGTTGGTGCTGGCAAGTCCAAGACCCTTACGCTCAAGTTGACCTCCCGTACTCCGGGCAACCTGTGTAACAACGTAAGCGTCAGCAGCGCCGAAGGTCCCGCCGCGGATTCCCAGGCATGCACCGAGTGGAAAGGTCATCCGGCCCTGTTGCTGGAAGTTGTGGATCGTGTTGATCCGCTGCTGCCAGGCGAAACCACGACCTACATCATCAACGTGACCAACCAGGGCACCGCTCCGGATACACAGATTGCAGTCGAAGCCAACTTCCCGGCTGAGATTACGCCTCTCTCCGCCAGCGGCGCAACCGAGGCAACCGTAAGCGGCAAGAAAGTTACCGTCGTCGCTTATCCCGTCTTGCAACCTGGTCAACGCATTGAGTGGCAGATCGAGGCTAAGGCCGTCAAGGCTGGCGACTCTCGTCTGAAACTCGGCCTGACCAGCAAGCTTCTCAAGACGCCTGTGATGGAAGAAGAAAGTACCCACGTGTACTGATTCGTTCCATCGCGCGTTGAGCGCATGAGGCCGGCGTCCTTCGGGGCGCCGGCCTTTTTTGTGCCCGGGCTCGCAAGCAATCTCGGCTGCGGCATCCGCAATTACAGGTTTCAGTTTGGCGAAGCGGTAATAATGTGTAATCTCCATGCTTACTCGCCATCCAGTTGAGGGAAAGATGCACGCGGACTCTACCGTTCTGGTCACAGGCGGCGCCGGATTTATCGGCTCCAATTTTATTCACCAACTTCGCAGCAAGTCGCGATGCCGGGTCGTGAATCTGGACGCGCTTACCTACGCGGGAAATCCAGATAACCTCGCGGACCTCGCAAGCGATTCTGGCTACAGCTTTGTCCACGGCTCGATTACCGATGCTGACTGCGTGGCCGCGACACTGCGCACACACCGGCCAGTTGCGATTGTGAATTTTGCTGCCGAATCCCATGTCGATCGTTCGATCGACAATCCCCTTTCCTTCGTCGAGACCAACGTTGTCGGCGTACAGATATTGCTCGATGCGGCACGAGAATTCACTGCCGGATTAAATGATGCCGAACGCCAGAAATTTCGCTTTTTACAGGTGTCCACCGATGAAGTCTTTGGCTCGCTCGGGGCCACCGGGACGTTCAGTGAGAACACGCACTACGCACCCAATTCTCCCTACGCCGCCTCGAAGGCAGCTGCGGATCACCTGGTGCAGGCCACAGGGACGACCTTTGGTCTCCCGACCCTCATCACGAACTGCTCCAATAATTACGGGCCCTATCAGTTTCCTGAGAAGCTGATCCCGCTTATGATTCAGGCAGCACTGAATGGCCGGCCTCTTCCTGTGTATGGCGACGGCATGCAGATCCGCGACTGGTTGCACGTCTCCGACCATTGTCAGGCGCTCTGGCGTGTGTTGACCGCAGGTGAAGTGGGCAGGACCTACTGTGTCGGCGGCAACTCCGAAGTCCCGAACATCACGGTGGTGCAGACCATGTGTGACATACTCGACGACCTGGCACCTCGCGCTGACGGCCAGTCGCATCGCACATCGATCACCTATGTCACCGACCGCCCCGGGCAAGACCGTCGCTATGCCATTGATGCCTCACGAATCGCAGATGAACTCAGCTGGGAGCCAGAGCAGACTTTTCGGTGCGGACTCCGCAACACGGTTGAATGGTATCTGGCGAACCAGAGTTGGTGTGACCGGGTCAGTTCCGGCGCCTATCGTGGTGAACGGCTGGGGCTGGGATGAGCCTGGTCCCAGAGTCAGACGAAGTGCTGCTCTCGCAGTGTGACGTCACGGTCTTCCGCTCCGGCGGCCCGGGCGGCCAGCATGCCA
>DMTJ01000244.1:5277-7006 GCA_003477185.1 Lentisphaeria bacterium | reverse complement strand
GGCGAACTCATCGAGCACGATCTCGCGCCAGATCCCGTGGACCAACGGCGCCGGCAGGTCCGGCTCGGAGGTGGCCACAGCATCTGTGGTTCGGCGCACTCGTGCGGGCAGGTCGTCTGCAACTGGCGCGGAGGAGTCGCCAGCTAAAGAGCGCCGCTGCTTTAGCAAGGCGGCGATTTGGCGGTCTATGTCTCCGGCAGTCATGCCATCAACTTGGCCATAATGGCTTTCTGGGCGTGCAGGCGGTTTTCTGCTTGATCCCAAATGACTGAATGGCAGCCGTCCAGTACGGAGCCGGTAATTTCTTCGCCACGATGCGCGGGTAAGCAGTGCATGATGCAGACGTTATCCGCGGCTGCGGCCACGGTCGCGTCGTTCACTTGGAACGGACCGAGTGCGGACAGGCGCTCGACCTTCTCTTCTTCGAACCCCATGCTCACCCAGACATCTGTGTAGAGCACGTGGGCACCAGAGGCTGCGGACTCCGCATCTTCGGTCAGTGTGACGGAGCCGTTTTGAGAGACCTCGGGCAAGCCGTTGAGATCCAGTTGATACGCAGCGGGGGCGCAGATGTGCAGGTCCAAGCCAGTCTGATAGGCAGCCAGTGCCCAAGTGCGCGCCATGTTGCTGGCTCCGTCTCCAAAGTAGGCAACCTTGCGACCTTCCAGCGTGCCGAAGGTCTCCTGCATGGTCAGCAGGTCGGCGATTAGCTGGCACGGGTGAAACTGATCGGTTAAGGCATTGATCACCGGGACGCTTGCGAACTTCGCAAACTCCGTTAGGTCTTCGTGGGCGTGGGTCCGAATCACAACTCCTTGGACGTAGCGCGCGAGCACCTGGGCGGTGTCATGAATGGACTCGCCGCGGCCGATTTGTAGGTCCTTGGCTCCCAAGAACAGGGCATTGCCGCCGAGCTCGTGAATGCCCACCTCGAAAGACACGCGGGTGCGGGTCGAGGCCTTGGAGAAGATCATGGCGATGGTCTTGCCAGCAAGGATGTCGCGGCCGCTGGTAGCGCGTGATTTCTTGAGTTCATGGGCGTGAGCCAGGATGTCGTGTAATTCCTGGGGGGACAGGTCTGCCAGATTGGTCAGATCCTTCATGCTTGGGCCTCCGCGAGAGAATCTGCGAGGATCGCAACGGCTTGATCAATCTCGCCGCTGGTCACCGTTAAAGGGGGAAGTAGACGCAACACGTTGGCCCCGGCGCTAAGCACCAAGAGACCGCGTTTTGCGGCTGCTGCGACCACGCTGCTGACGGCATGGTCGCACGGTAAGCCGATCAATAGGCCAAGGTGCCGGACGTCGTGCCAGCTGGGAGAATTGGCCGTTAATTGGGTAAGTTGCTCAGCAAGATACTGGGCAGCTTGGATGCAGTTCGCCAGAATGTTCTGGTCCCGGATAGTGTCGAGCACGGCTCCGGCTGCGGCGCAAGCTAGAGGGGTGCCGCCGAAGGTCGTAGCATGACTGCCGACACCGAGCACATCGAGCCAGTCAGGGCGAACGCCAAAGCCACCGATCGGGTAGCCATTACCAAGGGCTTTGGCTAGGGAAAAGGCGTCTGGCTGGATGCCATAGAGCTGGTGTGCGAACATCGCACCGCAGCGCCCGATCCCGGTCTGCACTTCATCACAGAGCAAAAGAATGCCGCATTTATCGCACAACTCGCGGAGAGCAGTGAGGTAGGCTTGGTCCGCGGGGTAGACGCCACCCTCTGCTTGCACCGGCTC
>DMTJ01000244.1:0-5260 GCA_003477185.1 Lentisphaeria bacterium | reverse complement strand
GGCATCACGGACGGCTTGGAGGTCGTTGAAAGGCACGAAGGAAAAGCCAGTCATTGCCGGCTCGAAGCCTTCGCGAATTGCCGGCTTATCGGTGGCCGCCAGTGTCCCCAAGGTCCGACCGTGGAAGGAGTGCTGCATGGCAATGATCTGGTTCTTACCCTGCGGATTGCCCCACTTTCTGGCGAACTTGATGAGACCTTCGTTGGCCTCGGCACCGCTGTTCGCGAAGAAGAACTTGTAGCCATTGCTCAGGGTCGAGAGGCGTTCTGCGAGCTCGGCCTGAGGCTGGTTGTAGAAGAGATTGGAGACATGCACAAGTTGGGCTGCCTGTGCGGAGACCGCAGCAGTGACTGGCTCGGGACAATGGCCGAGGTTACAGACGCTGATTCCTGAGGTGAAATCCAAGTATTCCTTTCCGTCGGCATCCCACACGCGACTCCCGCTGCCTCGCACGAGCGCTATCTTCGGTGCGTAGACCGGGAGCACGTGAAGGTCGTAGAGATGCGAAATGGCTTCAGTGTTCATAGGGGAAACTCTTGGATTAAACTACGTGCGGCTCGGGGGGATAGATGCGCCGAGCGGGCTCTTTCATGTGCCAATGATCTGGGTGCCGACGCCGTGATCGGTAAAGATCTCGAGCAGCAACGAATGCTGAAGGCGCCCGTCAATGAGATGGACCTTGCGGACGCCGGCGGAGATCGCTGCCGAGGCGCTGGCAATCTTCGGAGCCATGCCGCCGGAAATTACACCGTCGGCCACAAGCTGAGCGATTTCCTTGGTGTGTAATGTGGAGATGAGGCTGTCTGGATTCTTTGGATCCGCCAGCAGGCCGGGGACATCGGAGAGAAAGACCAGCTTGGCTGCCTGAAGTGCCTGGGCGACGCGGCAGGCGCACAGGTCGGCGTTGATGTTAAAGGGACGCTGCTGGTCATCGAGGCCAACCGGTGTGATGACGGGAAGTTCGTTGGCCGCGAGCAACTCACAGATTGGGCCGACATCCACACTGACGACATCCCCGACGAAGCCGAGATCGACCGGGGCACCAGCCTCATCGGTGTGAGAAAGCCTACGGGCACCCAGAATTTTCTTGCCGGAAAGGTCGCGCGCCCTGCCTCCGAGCTTGCGAACGCCGTCCACAAGCTTCTCGTTGACGTCGCTGTGCAAGACATCGTCGACCACGCCAATCGTGTCCTTACAGGTATACCGCATGCCATTGATGAAGCGACTGGCAATGCCGAGCTGGCCCAGCCGGGTGCTGATGGCCTTTCCGCCACCGTGGACAATGACCGGTTTCATGCCTACGCATTCCATGAAGACGATGTCCCGCAGGGTGCTGGCCACGCAGTCTGGATCTTCCATAGCGCTACCACCAAATTTGACGACAACGGTGTCCCCGCGAAACCGCTGGATGTACGGCAGAGCTTCAATCAGCACTGCGGCTTTGTCGATATATTTGCGCATTTTGGCAGGAGTATCCGCGTAAGAAAAAACAGCTAACAAACCACTTTCGCTCGAGATGTCAAGAATCTCCGGGAGAAATGGTCATAGCCGGGGATTCGTTGAAAACAAAAAACGCCGGGCTCGCAGTGCGAACCCGGCGCTGTGATCAGGGGCGAAGTCAGCGACTTCACCCCCGGATCAAGAGGCCACTGCTATTCCGCGGCGTCTTTGGCGCAGCAAGGCTTGGTGCAGCCTTCCGCGCAAGACTTTGCAGCCTTCTTGCCAGTGCAAGTGGCGGAGCAGGCAGCTTTCTTTGCTCCCTTGCAGCAGGAACCGTCCGTGCCACAGCACTTACCTGACTTTGCATGGGAACCGTCTTTCTTGGAGTGTGAGCCGCCAGCGAAGCCAGGCATTGCCAGGCCGATAAGAATTGCGAGAATGAATGCGGTTTTGGTCATGGGAGTGTCGTCCTTGTCGTGTTTGTCGTGTTTGTGCGCAGTCTCTGCGCGTGGTTGTGAATGGTGAAAAAGATGTGGCGGTGAACTTTGGCTAGCTTACCTAGACCCCGGCTGCGGGCCAGAGTTGCAGGTGTCGGATATCTGAAAACGAAATGTACATGTTGACCGGTTGGATGCAACCCGTCAGGATTAGGATGCACGGGGGCTGTAATTCTATGTCAAAACGTTGGAAGAGCGCAGGCTATTTGCCGGGTTAGTTACGAATAGCCCGGGCAATTATGTCCAGATTCTTGACCTTGTCATAGGTCGTGACGGCCCAGGCTGCATCTGCCGTTCGCACGGTGGATACTTCCCGCATTTCGCCACCGGACGCCAGCTGTACTTTGCGGATCCGAGTCGAAAATGGACCAATGCGCACCTCTACCTGGCGCAGGCGCTGGTCGCAGTCAAGCACGAGATTGTAGCTAGAGTCCTTGAGTTTCTCAAAGCTGTAGAAGTTAATGGGCAGAGCCTTCGCGTCCTCGAAGTCATGGCTGATCATCCAGTCGGATACTTCAACTTTGGTCCAGTCGTTGTCGTCCTTGGAGTTATC
Source organism: Lentisphaeria bacterium (assembly GCA_003477185.1). Lineage (GTDB taxonomy): Bacteria > Verrucomicrobiota > Lentisphaeria > JABSQK01 > UBA12247 > UBA12247. The sequence goes on along the minus strand of DMTJ01000244.1, from coordinate 2,770 downwards.
GATGGGGAGGCGTGGCTCGAGACGCAACAAGCGGACGTTGTGGTCATCGATCCCGGCCATGGCGCGCGCGACCTGCATGGCGCCCACAGCGGTCGGAATGTTGAGGTCGTCGCCACTTGGGCCTAGATTCACGCCCACGCTGCTGACGTTAAGGCGCTCCTCAAAGGTGAACGGGGAGATTTCGCACTCGGCCACGCGTTCGCCGCTCACACGAGGGATGATGCCTTCGTCGTAGGTGTAGCGGATAAAGCCATGCAAGGCCTTTTTGGCCCACTCCCGATTATCCAGCATGAGTGCCGCCAGCGTGGTCCACAGGTGTAGATCAGTGCTTTTGTAGGTCATGACAGTGGAGTGATGCCACGACGCATTGGAGAAGACCAGCGAATTTGCCAGCATATGGTCGAAGGTCTTCTGCATGGCCTGCAACTTGCGCTTGTCGTTGATGGTGAAGCCAGTGCGGTAGGTTCGGAAAGCTTCTCCGGAGAAGAGGTAAGGGGTGTCGAATACGCGGACGTCACCGCTGTAGCAGACTGGAGATCCGTCTTCATACCAGCCATAGAGCCAGACATCCTGAGGGATTTCTGTGGTAATCGTCGCGATGGAGGGCAGCCCGTAGGCCGCGGGGTAGATGGTGGTGGAGTTGATATCTGTCCCGCCATCCTGAGCGGCGAAGTTGCGACGGATGTTCTTATCGAAGGTGTCTAAGCTGCGCCTCCAGGTCGTGGCCTGAATGCCGCGGTCCGAGTCATAGGCCATTTCGATGGCTGCGTTGATCGCCGCGCTGACAGCCGAGGCAACGGGGCGCGTGTAGCCTTCCAATTCTGGGTTCTCCGCACCGAATTCACCGCGGGCGTTCACGAGGCCAACGGGATGGGCTTCTGCTACCTTGATGATTTGGTTGATTGGGCTGGACACACAGGGAGACCAGAGACGCGAGAGCATCTCCTTGGGGCGGCCATTCTTACGCCAGGCGTTGTAAACGCCGAGCACCAGCAAAGGCTGCGCAGCCGTTAACTCGAGATTTTGATGTGAAATGCGGCGGCCCATCAGGGGGGGAACATTCCCAACCATCTTCTTTGCTTCCGGCAAGCTCCCCCAGCTTGCAAGTTCGTTCAGCAGAAGTGCGTAATCTGTGGGACTGGCCTTCTCACTTACGCCGCCGGGCAGGCTGCGAAAGGCGTTGCCTTTGGCGTCAATCATGTAGTTGCGCATGAAATAGAGCGAGGTGTAGAGTTGGCGGGTGAAGTGCTCTGCTTCGTCGGGGCCGGAGAACTTCATTTCTGGTTGGCCGAGGCCATAGCCAGTGGCGGTGTCTCCGCCCACTACTGCCAGGAAGTCGATTTCGAGGAGGCCGCCACGGCGAGAGGAATTCTCTATGCGGACCTCGCGGTCCAGCCTGTCGGTGAGCCAGATGCGAAAGACATAGGAGTGAGCCTTGCCATCTTGAGGGGGCTGGATCGGGGTGTCTGGTAAGAGCTCAGTTTGCGCATTGCTAACCCGTAGGACCGGAGGCTCACCACCGTCATTTGTGACAACCACGCCCAGGAGTAGGAGGCGTCTGAAAAGTTGGCCTTCTCTTGCCTTGGGCACTTCATTCTTCTCCACAATCTTAGGTAACGGCTGCAACTTCTTCTCGAGACTCCCCATGTTGGGGTCAAACTTCAGAACAAGTGGCTCGGCTACACCATCGAGGGTATCGCCACCCCCGAACAGGGCCCAAGGTACATCGCCACTTTTGCCACCGGGGACTTGGACGATCCGCTCACCCGGGAGGCGAAGTTTCTCCCGGAGATCTGAAGACGAAGCATTGTAGGTGCCTGCGCTCCACAGGACCTTTCCCGCACCGGCCATGTAGGAGAAGGCACGGCGGCTGGACATTTGGTGCTTGAACACTTGGAGGTCGCGCACCGGGCGCTTCTCACGCCGGGTCAACAGTGTCGGCGCATAGACGATGCCGCTTCCAGCGCTGTACGTCAACTTTGCCGAATCCGAGCCGGGGGCGTAAGAGATCTTGGAACTCAAGGTATAGGCTCCGGCTGGTAAGCCTTTGAAGTCAACAGTGATCGGATGCGCCTGAAAATATTTTCCTGCCGGAAGCGCAATTTCTTGTTCCAGTCGCTTTAGGGCTTCCGCACCAGGCTTGCCGGCCACGGTGATGACTACCTTGGCTGGCGAGTCAGTGAGATTTCCTGCGTCTAACAGGAGCAATGCGGAATGCTCACCGGTCACTATCGCAGAAGTGTGTACGGAACTCCAGCGGCCTCCAGTGAACGAGATGCGTCCATCTTCTACACGGCCCTGCTTGCCGGCGGCGAAGAGCGCGAACTCATGGGGCTTCTTGTCTTCTGCGTCGACGTCACGAAAATGAGCCTGGAGGAGCATGGAGCCGCTCCGTTGGGGGGCTGCGTCCCAGCCCGTAGTTTCCAAGAATAGGAGGATGGAGTAGCCATCCACAGTGGTCAGGAACTGGGTGACAGGGTCGCCGACTTTTCGCTTGAGCGCCCGCTCGCCGATGACCTCAGTTTCGGTGAACTGCTCAGCGGCTTCCGGGTAGAGCGCCAAGTCCCAGCTTCGCACCGTCTTGTCCGGACCACAGCTGGAATGATGGAATTTCAGCAGGATGCGATCACCAGCCGTATCGCGGAACTGATTGTCATTGTCGGTGATATCGATGCGAAAGAAGAGGCCTTCCTTCGCCCAACAGGCACGCACGGCTGCGCTGAAGTCAGCGACGCCGGTCCAGCCTTCTGCCTGAACGACCTGGCGAGGG
>DMTJ01000051.1 GCA_003477185.1 Lentisphaeria bacterium | reverse complement strand
GGGCGCGTCGCCGTCGTGGAGGTGAAAACTCGAGAGCGCGCCTCCAATCCCACACACGCCGCCACCCGCCGTCAACTGCGTGAGTACGCGGCAGTTTTTGAGGCAGATGACCTCCTGCTGGTGAATCCCGAAGAGGGCACAATCAGCACGATTCACTTCCCCGGTCCAGCCGCGGAGGTCGCGTTGTCCGGGCGCTTGCTCCCGGCGGCATGCTTTTTTGGCGGGCTGGTGGTTGCAGCAATCATCGGGCTGCTCGTCCGATGACTCTCGGACTATTCGTCGGCGCGCTGGCCATCCTGAGCTACCAGCTCCTGCGCCCTGTACTGTTGCGAGGGATCTACCACCTCACGGCAGCGCGGACCAAGGCAGGCGAGCCGGAGGTGCATCAGGCGCTCCTCAGCGACGGGCCCGCGATTCACGAGCGACGGCGCTATGCACGGGAATACGTGGCGCTTGACGGTGCCCGGCATGAATTTGCGGACCTTGCAGATTTCATTGTCGCCCACGACGGTGAAGAGGCGCTGGTGGAAATTCGTGCGATTCGGCCGGAGATGTCCCCTGCCCTGCCCGCCACCACTCGCCGGCAGTTGCGCGAGCAGTGCGCGCTGTTCGGCGTCCGCTCGGTGCTTCTGATCGACCCGGATCGTCACACCAGGCAGATGGTGACCTTTCCGGTTTTGCGAACTCCGCAAATCCGGCAACGTGCGTGGAGCTGGTGCTGCTTCTATGGCGGGCTCGCCGTGGGCACCGGTGCACTGCTGATGCTGTCATGAAGCAGCGCAGTGAGTACCGAGTGGGCGATATCACGGCCAAACCAGGTGTCTACATCTTTCGCGATGAACTGCGCCAGGTCATCTACGTGGGCAAGGCAAAATCATTGCGCAAGCGCCTGTCCTCCTACTTTCAGCCCTCTCGTCAGCGTACGGTCGACCCCAAACTACGCTCGTTGATTAACTCGATTGCCTGGTTTGAGACGCACGAGGTGCGGACGGAGAACGAGGCGATGCTGCTGGAATCGCAGCTGATCAAGAAGTACGCGCCGCGCTACAACGTGGTGCTGCGTGATGATAAGCGTTACCTGTTGGTAAAGCTGGACGTGGACAAACCGTTCCCGCGACTTACGCTGGCGCGCTTGCGCAAGGACGATGGCTGTAAATACTACGGTCCGTTTCCGCATGCGGGCGTTCTGCGCCAGGTTCTAGACTTTCTGACACAGCACTTCGGACTGCGTTCCTGCTCGCCGGAACGCCCCGGCGTGGACGACCATAAGCATTGCCTGAATGACGTGGTGCGCTTTTGCAAAGCACCGTGCCTCGAGAAAGTCACGGAGGAGGAGTATCGCCTCCAGATTGAATCCCTGATGCAGGTCTTGGAGGGAAAAACCAGCGGCATTGCCACGGTTCTGGAAGAGCGCATGAGGAGTCAGGCTGAGGCCATGCGCTTCGAGAAAGCGGCACAACTACGGGACATGATCGACAACATCCAGACCGTGTTTGGTGCCCGGAATCGTACGTTTTCACAGCGCACCTTGGAGGTGCCAGCCGGAATGGACGCAGTCGTGGCCTTGCAGAAGGCGCTGGATCTGGCGGATCTGCCGACTACGATCGAGTGCTTCGATAACTCGAATCTGCAGGGAGCGAGCGCAGTGAGCTCGATGGTCTGCTTCAAGAACGGCGTACCAGCAAAGGCCGACTACCGGCATTATCGCGTGAAAACAGTGGTGGGGGCCAATGATTTTGCGACCATGACCGAGATGGTGGACCGACGGTATTCACGGCTGCTGGGGGAAGAGAAGGAGCTTCCTCAATTGGTAGTGATAGACGGCGGGCTGGGCCAGTTGCATGCGGCCTACGAAGCACTCGTAAAACTGGAGCTAGATGGCCTGCCGATCATCGGGCTCGCAAAGCGGAATGAAGAAATCTTCACCATTTTCTCGAGCGAGCCCATCATCCTGGAGCGGCACGATCCAGCCTTACGCCTGGTCCAGGCCATGCGAGACGAAGCGCATCGTTTCGCAATCACCTTTCATCGGAGCTTGCGGCGTAATCGAATCCTGAACTCGCTGCTGGATGAAATCTCGGGGATTGGCGAGAAGCGCAAGAAGCAGATCCTGACCGCCTTTGGCTCGGTCCGCAACCTGCGCCGCCACGATAGTGCCGAGCTAGCGAAACGCGTGCCGGGGATTGGCCCCAGATTGGCCGAAACAATCATGTCCCAAATCAAACGCTCCGAGCCCAAGAAGTAGGTCTACGCCGGGACATTCAAATTGCTGTGTTTGGGCCCCGATCGCGTGTGAGCAGTGCGGAAAGGCCTAGCTTGTTGCTGGCGTCAGGGGCGTCCGCGCATTCAAACGAGAGTCCTGAGGGGATTATGAACATCGACCTAACGAGAAAAAAGTTTATCGGCTCCTCAGCTGCAGCCGCCACAACCTTCATGATGCCCCGGTTTCTCAGGGCCAAGCCAACGGTGAAAAAGCTCCGGCTTGCCTGCATCGGCGTGGGTGGTATGGGCAATAGAGATGTCATGAGTCTTCAAGGGGAAACGGTCGTGGGGCTGTGTGATGTCGATCCACGCGCGCTCAAGAATCCGAGCAGGACCTATCCCAGCGCGAAAACCTACTCTGACTTCCGCGTCATGCTGCGTGAACTCAAGGACGAGATTGATGCAGTCACTGTCTCGACGCCAGATCACACCCACTTTCCCGCCTCCATAATGGCGCTGCAGATGGGCAAACATTTATACGTGCAAAAGCCCATGGCTCACACCGTCGAAGAAGTGCGCCTGATGATGGCAGAGGCGAAGGAACAGAACGTAGTGACCCAAATGGGCAACCAGGGACATGCGCTCCAAGGAATTAGACTGATTCGCGAATGGATCGAGGCCGGGCTCATCGGCGACGTCTCAGAAGTAACTGCCTGGACCGACCGACCGAAGACTGGGTACGGCTTCCTCGATAAAGAGCAGCTGGCCTATCCGCCTGCGCAACTAGCACCGGATACGCTAGACTGGGATCTCTGGACTGGCCCGGTTCAGGATCCGCCTGGCTACGCGCCCGGCGTCTACCACCCAAAGCATTGGCGCGGCTGGTGGAAGTTTGGCATGGGAGGGCTCGGCGACATCGGCTGCCATACTCTGGATTCCCCGTTCTGGGCTCTGAATCTGAATGTTCCGCATAAAGTCGAGGTCACCGTTGACCATGTAAATCCAATCTTCACGCCCGCAGGATCAGTGGTCACTTTCCATTGCCGCCAGAAGGAAAGCGAAACGGTCATTCCTGTCACCTGGCATGAAGGGCCTAGCCTGCCCAAGGCACCAGCCGCGATGGGTGCTGAAAAGCTCTCGGACAAAGGTGGCCTGATGATCATTGGCAGTAAGGGAGTGATCTATCATGCAGACATGCGCCCCGACAGCCCTCGACTCTTCCCCGAAGAGCTGTGGCAGAATTTCCGCACGAACCCGGACTCACGCCCCCCAGCGGTCTACCCGCGCATCAAGGGCGGACACCGCGCCGAGTGGCTGCGTGCCTGCAAAGGCGAGGGGCCCACGCCGGGGGCGAACTTCGAGTACTCTGGCCCACTCACGGAGATGATCGTACTGGGCACCCTCGCGATTCGCACCGGAAAAGGCTTCGAGTACGATGCCGAAAACGTCAAGATCAGTAACAACCCGGAGGCAAATGCGCTGCTGCGTATCCCGGGCCGAGAAGGATTTCGTCCAGAAGACCTCCGGGGCTGATCAGGCTATTCGATCAGGCCTGGATCGATCTTCGGCTCCTGCCCGCGCAGCACGGAATTCCCGCTGAACAGCGTACGCTGATCAATCGGCTCCGGCTCCAACCAGTGCGCCTCGCTCATCTGCCCTGATTGCCCGTAGGCGAGCAACGCATTGGTGTAGCAGGTTTTGCGGGCGGCTTCTTTGGAAATGCCACGGTCGAGCATCATTCTGGCAGTTTTAGGCACAGCAAGCGGATCGGACACGCCCCAGTCGGCACTCGAGTCGACGATAATGCGTTCGGTGCCAAAGCGGCGGACAACCTCGACCATTCTTTCATTGCCCATCTTGGTCTTGGGGTAGATCGTGAACGCGGCCCAGAAACCAGCGTCGAGTACGTCCTGAACAGTTTCCTCGTTATTGTGATCGATTACCACGCGTGACGGGTCCAGACCGTGCTCCTGGCAAACAGCCATGGTCTTCAGTACACCATTCTTCTTATCACGGTGCGGTGTGTGCACCATCACAACCATGTCCAACTCCTTCGCGAGTTCAAGCTGCTGCCGGAAGAAGCGATCCTCGGCTTCGGTCTGGTCATCGTATCCGATCTCGCCCATGGCGACCACGCCCTCTTTGCACAGATAAAGTGGCAGCAGGTCCATCACCTCTTCAGCCAGCGCCACATTGTTAGCTTCTTTGGCATTCAGCCCAATCGTGCAGTAGTGGCAAATACCGAATTGCGCCGCCCGAAAACGCTCCCACCCCACAATGCTGGAGAAGTAATCGATATAGGAGCCGATCTGCGTGCGCGGCTGTCCCAACCAGAATGCAGGCTCGATTACCGCGACGATGCCCGCATGTGCCATTGCCTGATAATCGTCTGTCGTCCGGGCGCTGCAGTGAATGTGTGGGTCGATATACATAAGGGGCCTCAGTCAGATTTCAGAAGTGTAGTGGGCATTGCCAGTGCGGACTTCGCAATGGTATCGCCTCGTTGTTTAAAAGCTCGCGCCATCCCCTCTTTTTCCAGCCCAGTCGCAGTCTGCCACGCAGGAAGAATCTCCTCCAACAGCTCGTCTGGGGCGCAGGGAATGATACATCGCCACAGCTCACCAGGTACGCTCCGGTTTGCTGCGCGACGCTCTCGGACATAGTTGTGTAGCATCGTAGCAAGTGTGACATTATTCCGCGCATCGACACCGACCACATGAGCCAATTCTGCACCGATGAACACCGCCTTCAGGATCATCTGATTCCAGGCATGTTCCGGGAAATGCGCTGCGGGAAAAGGATTGCGCTGCGCGATCGCGCAGATAACCGAGCTCACGTTGCTACGCAGCCCATCCGCAGCTAAATCGACCAAAGCCTTCGGAGCCGGGTAGAACGGCAACCCAGAGAAGTACGCCATATGCTCGCGCACATCGCCAGTATGCACCAACCGGGTGAAAGCCTCAAGAAAGCCTTGCTCGGGCAGTTGCGCAATCAGCCAGACACGCGCGCACTGGTCCACGCTCCACTCGGAAGCGGACCACCCCGGGAGGGCCTTAGCAGCGGCCGCCAATTCACTCGCGCCGGGCTGTAAATCTTGCTTACCGAGCCGCCGTGGGCACTGTGCTAATGCTAAGTGAAACATGCGCCCTGATTTCTGCGCCGATTGCTCCAGCCATTGCCACTGCTCTTCGTTCAGACGCGCTCGAAGCATGTCTGCCAGTATCGCGCTCTTCCTACAATCGTTCATTCTGGTTCTCCGACATAGGCCCAATACCCGCGCCCGGGACGCAGGGGCCCAATCACAGGTTCATATGAGGTTCCAGTCCAACACCAGATTGGGCTGGAGATTGCCGCGGAATTTAGCACGACCTCCGACAGCGGTACGTCGGTGTATGGCGGCGAGCTACCCGGCCCGAACAAGTTCCAGCCAGTCGGCAACGCAGTACCAACGAAGATGGGGGCCCCGAGCGTAGTCGCGGCTTGCGGTCCAATCGGATTGAAGATAGTTACCCCTTGTCGTTCAGTTAGCCTCTGCACAGCGGCCCAGTCGAGCCCGTCCCACGCCCAAGCGCCGAGACTAATGAGCCCCGGCAGTGGATCATTAACCGGGCGCAACGGCGATGCCACGAGATTCCAGCCATGATGTAACTCGAAATCGAACGCCTCCGCGTTGCTGACCGGTGACAGCCCCAGATCGATGTCCGTGCGCGTCTGACCGGGAGCCAGCGAAAACAACGCAGTCCTCCCACTTGCCTCAAGGTCGTTATTCTCCGCTGAGCTTCCGCTGGACGTGGGCGAAACCGTAAAAAACGCAGGGGGCGTAACCGTGAGTATGTAATTGCCAGCCAGAGTGCTAAACGAGTAACTTCCGTTAGCGCCAGACTGCACGCTCGCAATCTCACCGCCGCCTTCAGAAAGCAAGGTCACAGTGACGTCTTCCAGTCCTTTTTCAGTGTCGTCCTGACGACCATCCCGGTTGGTGTCAAACCAGACAAAATCGCCAATCGCGCCACCCGGTCCAGATTCGAAAGCGCCGATATCGGGGCGCGGTATGCTTCCACCTCCAGTGTCCACGCCCGGGGAGTCCTGGCGCCGGTCGTCCCCCGCGAGATCCCACGGGATGGAT
>DMTJ01000417.1 GCA_003477185.1 Lentisphaeria bacterium | reverse complement strand
CCTCAATGAGCTGCGCGATGGCAATGCGGAGGCCGCTGACCGCCTGTTGGTGGTTTTTGGCGACCGGGTGTACGGCTTGTGCCTGCGCATCCTAGGCTCGCAGCAAGATGCTGAGGAGGCAGTGCAGGAGACCTTCCTGACGGTGTGGACTAAGTGGCAAACTTTTCAAGGAAAGTCCAAGTTCTCGAGCTGGATTTATCGGATTGCGGCGAATCACGCGTACATGAAGCTGCGCAAGCGGCGCAAGCATCAAGGGAACGTCTCGCTGGATGTGGACCTGACTGGATCGGACACTTGGATCGGGCGTAACATCTCGGTCGCATGGGCTAACGATGCTGCTTCGCCAAGCCATGAGGTGGAACTCAAGGAGAAACGGGCGTTATTAGAGCGTGCGATTCAGGAACTTAAGCCTGGTTATCGTACCGCGTACATTTTACGGGACATCGAAGGCATGTGCTTAGAGGAAATTGCTGAGATCATGAACCTGAGCGAACCAGCTGTGAAGTCCCGGGTTCACCGGGCTCGCCTGAAATTACGCAAGATCCTCGCCCCGCTGCTGTATGGGACGACGGTCAAGCACCTAGGAGACATCAATGGTTGATCCTCGTCATTATGGCTGCCGTGAGGTACGGCAGTTCCTCTACGACTACACGGAGCGTGGACTCGGCGCACGTGTGCTGCTGGCCATGGATAACCATCTGATGGATTGCCAGACTTGCAGGGACTTGGCCGCCAGCTACGAGCGGACCACGCAAGCTGCCAAGTTACACATTCGTGAAGCGCAGCCGCGCATGCCGGATTCACTGCGGAACCAACTGGCGCGGCGCTTGAATAACATCGGGCAGTCGGTCTAAAGGATTCTTGCAATGGGTGTATCTGACCGTGAGTATATGCGGAATGAAGTCGGTGGTGGCGGGCAGGGAGGCGGTAGAATGACCGTTCGTCCGGCGACGCCGCTGATTAAGAATCTGGTCATTGCGAACATCGCAATTCTGCTCTTGGACTACCTGACTGAGTCCCAGACGCGCAGGCCTATCGCAGACCTGTTCGCCTTCAGCCCGGAGCACCCGTGGGAGATCTGGAGAGCCTTCACCTATATGTTCTTTCACGAGAACCTGATGCACGCGGCGTTTAACATGATGGCGCTGTGGTTTTTCGGGGTGGACGTGCAACGTAGGCTCGGCGTGAAGAAGTTCATCATCCTCTACGTGGGAAGTGGCCTGTTTGGGCTAGGTGGCTGGCTGGCGTTTAACTGGCAGAGCTCTCATGGCCTGGTGGGAGCTAGCGGCGCGGTATTTGGCGTTCTGGCGGCGGCTGCGGTCCTGACCCCCACGAAAAAGATGTACATCTTCGGCGTATATCCGATGACCATGCGCATGTCCGCGCTGCTTTTTCTTGGGATCGAGGTCTTTCGCCTAGTGATCATCGAAGGAATTGCCCAACGTAGCAACCAGGTGGCTGAATTAGCTCATATAGGCGGCGCAATTGGTGGGTTTGGACTGGCATGGTTGCTGGGACGCTCATCACAGCTTAAGGTACACCGGACTACGAGGGCTGGGCGCGCGGCATCAACCGCGCGCGCACCCCAACCGCAAGGTTGGCCTCGTGCCGATCCGCCCATGGAAAAAGAGGACGTTGATGCAGCTATCGATCCAATCCTGGATAAAATCAGCAATCATGGCGAAAAGAGCCTTTCTGCAAGCGAGCGCGCGATTCTCGAGCGCCACAGTCGTCGCATGGCCGGGAAGTAGGTGTGGTCGTTTGATGCGCGGGATATGTCTAATGACGCTGCTGGCGATCGTCAGTCCGTCGGTGGTGGCCCAGGATACGGCTCGTGGGGCGGCGATCGAGCGCCTGGAACGGCTAGCGAAAAAGGGCAATGCCCGGGCACAATCGCAGCTGGGATCCATCTACTACGGCGGAAAAAACGGCGTACAGAAAGACTACTCACTGGCCGTCTATTGGTTTACGAAGGCCGCCGAACAGGGGTATCTGAACGCAGTATTCAACCTAGCCCTGTGCCATGAGCGTGGACGGGGGGTGCCGAAGAACACGGCAGAAGCATTGCGCCTCTATCGCAGAGCTGCCGATGAAGGGCTACTTCAGGCACAAATTAACGCAGCAGTGATTCTGCTGGAAATGGACGACGATGCGGCGGCGAACAAGTATCTGCATTTGGGCGCTGCCAAAGGAAATTTCTACTGCCAGCGCGAGTACGCACGGAATTTGTTGCAGGGGCGCGGAACGGAAAAAGATTTTGATCGGGCAATTGCGCTGCTGGATGCGGCAGCCGATGGCGGAGATGCGGAAGCAAAGCTGCTGTTGGCCGATTGCTACAGCGGCATGTATCCGTCGATTCCGCGAGACACGCAGCAGATGGTTGACTACTTGTGGAGTGCTGCCTCGGACGGCGTCCCAGAAGCGCAATCCAAGATGGGCTACTGCTACGAGAAGGGCATCGGCGTGGCAGCTGATCAGGAAACCGCCTTTAAATGGTACGGGCAGGCTGCGGAGAAAAACTACCCACAGGCAATGGTCAACCTTGGTCATTGCTATCAGGCTGGGGTGGGGACCGCGAAGGATGAGAAGAAGGCCTTTGAATGGTACAAGAAAGCCGCAGAGATGGACTTTGCTGTAGGCCTGTTCAACTTGGGGATCTTTTATATGACTGGTGGCCCCGTGGCCCGAAATGAGCGCATTGCCTTCAGTTACTTCGAACGGGCCGCGAAGCTGGGGTTTGTACAGGCCCAGTATAACCTTGCGGTGGCCTACGAGGAGGGTAAGGGGGCTGACATCAACCGCCCGATGGCCTTTTTCTGGTATAAACAGGCAGCGCGGCAGGAATATCCTGCAGCGATTACTGGACTGGGCTACTGCTACTACCGGGGGTTCGGCATAAAACAAGATCACGATCGCGCCAAGGAGCTTTTTATTCAGGCGAAGGATCTTAACAACGATGAGGCCAGATTCGCGTTGCGCAGTCTCAAGTGGGGGCCGCTAGACGCAGAAGAACGCGCCGTGCTTCCGCCAGTTACACGTCGGGCTCGCGCGGAAGACCTGCCCGCCTTACCCTTTAAGTCACCATCCCGCGGGCCGATCGCGACCAAGGATACTGTGAAGCCGAAGCCGCAGGTGATTCAGGGTGCTGGTGGGTTCTTGCAGCCTGTCCGCGCGGATTGATCGTGCGCACAAGGCTGACTATTTCTCTGGTGCTGCTGGTCGCGACTGCAAGTGCTCAATTAGGCGAGATTACAGATCTTTCACCGTTGCATGAGGCCGCCGCAGCGGGCATAGACGGCAAGGTCAGCGAGTATATTCTGGATGACCCGGGGCAGATTCATGACCGGGACGGAGTCGCCCGCGCGACACCTTTGCACCTCGCGGTTGAGAACGGACATCTCTTGGTCACGCAGATTCTGTTGGCCAACGGTGCGCTGCCGAATGTGGTCGATCATTGGGGGTGGACGCCACTGCTGCATGCCGTTAAGCTCGACGAAATTGAGATTGCCGAAGCCCTGTTGGACAGACAGGCGGACCCTGGGGCCCGAGACCGCGCTGGTTGGACTCCGATTCACTGGGCCAAGAGTCCGAAAATGGCGGAGTTGCTACGCAGTCGCGGTGCCAAGCCCTTTGTGCGCAATCACGATTTTGAGACACCGCTACACGTGGTGTGCAGTGTGCCCATGGCCAAATACTTTCGCAAGCACGGCATTCCAATCGACGATCAGGCGACAAGCGGGAAACAGCCGATCCATCTGGTGACGAGGCCGGATGTAGCGCAATTTCTGTTGCGTGAAGGGGCGGACATCAACGCCCGTGATCGCAATGGCAATACGCCATTGCACGACTCCACGCGGCGCGGGCTGATGGATCTCATGATCATGCAAGTGAGAGCCGGTGCAGAAGTCATGGCGGTGAATATGACTGGCGAAACCCCGCTGCATTTCTGCCGCGTGGATGTAAACGCAGCCAAGTACCTAGTGGCGAAGGGGGCTGTCGTGAGTGCGGCGAGCAAGACTGGCCGCCAACCCTTGCACGATGCCAACGCCCCAATTGCCCGGTACCTCATTTCTGAAGGCGCGGATGTGAATGCCCAAGACCACACTGGGCAGGCACCGTTACATCGTGCAGCGCGCTTTGCTCGGGAAGCCGTCATACATTTGCTGCTGCAGAATGGGGCAGAGCTGGCCATCACCGATCGCATGGGGAGAACTGCGCTGGACGAGGCGATCCGAGTGAACGAAGAGCCCACAGCACGCCAGCTGCGCTCGTATGGGGCGGTCCGGGGAAAGGACCTCGCCACTCTGAACGGTCGCTAGCACGCTAGCACGCCGTCAGCTCCGGCAGAAATTCTAATGTCACGTTCTACGCTTGGTCTGGCATCCAAAGTCGCCTCTCGATTGTATTTGAGTACGTTAGGCCACCGTATCCACTCGATGACACTGTGGGGAGGTGTGGTGTTTCTATGCCTGCTGCTGGGTATGCGCTTAACCGGACTGGTGCAGGGGAGCGTCTCCCTATGGACTACCTGCGCTGTGCCCATTGTGGGCGGACTGATTGCCTTTCTAGTCACGCGAGGTCCCGGGCTCCGAGACGCGGCGCGGGCTGCCGACCAGTCTGCGGGGACCAAGGACTTGTTCCTCACCAGCGTCTTGGCTCATGAGAATGACCCCTCCTTTATCGACCTGGTGCACCAGGAAGCGGATGCTCGGGCGGTCGCACTCACCGCGCTAACTATCGTCCCCTGGCGGCCTTGGCGTAGGGTTGCGAACATCGCAGCTTGCTGGCTGGTGCTGTTGATTGCAGTGGCCTTTGTGCCGACACTCGACCCGTTCTCGCAGCGCGAAAAAAGTGCCCAGAAAAGCAAAATTCGTGAGCAATTGGCCGAGGCTCGCATTGCGACTGAAAAGCGCCTGGCCCAGCTTAAAAAGAAGAATCCCCAAGCGCAACATTCTGACGAAGTAAAGCAGGCCTTAAAAAGGGCGGTGGACTCGTTCAAAGCAATGGAGGTCGGGAAAAAGAAGGAGAACGAAAAGCGCTTTGCAGGCCGTCGCAAGGAGATCGCGAGCCTCTGGAAACGGAGCTCTCAGCAACAGATGCAGAATCGACCACGCCAGACGGGGCATCAGTTGGGCGGAGCTGACAGCCGGAAGACGCAGGAGTGGAAGCGTCAGCTGGCTCGGGGGGATGCAGCCGGCGTCAAGAAGGAGCTCGATCAGCTTAAGAAGCTTGCGCAACAGGCCAGCCAGGCTGGGAATGCAGAGAAGAAAAAGAAGCTCACGCAGGAGGTGGCAAATCGCACACGCACCTTGAGTCGGTTGATGCAGAAGTCGGCAGCATCGCAAGAGACACGAGACGCGCTGGCCCAGGCCATGCAGCAACTGGCGATGGCACAGAGTAGCGAACAAGCACAAGGCGCTCTGGAGCAGGCGCAGCAATCGCTCGATCTTGCCCAGCAGGAGATGGCTGGCGATGCGCAAAGCATGCGTGATCTCCAAGCCCTAGAAGAAGCACTGAAGGCGATTCGTACCGGACAGGAAGCAAATCAACTAGGAGAAGGGCTCAACGGGCAGGGGCAACTGGCATCCAGTGTGCAGGACTACAAGTCACTTTACGAATCACTGATTGGCCAAGGCAATTGCAAAGGCGGGAATTGCTCCGGTTGTTCTGGAAAAGGCTGTGGGAGCGGAGCCGGCAAAGGAATGGAGGGGCCAGGAAGAGGGCAGGGCGGATTGGCCAAAGAAAGTGGACAGGACACCGAGTTTCAAAAGTCCAGAGCCTCGTCCCAGCTGTTGTTAGATAAGAAAATGTTGCTCACCTGGAAGACCACCGGCCAGGCACCCGCTGGCGAGGTCGGCGTGGGCTTCGCTGAGACCGAACAGGTCAAGCAGCGCGTAAGTGAAGCAATTCTCAAGGAGCGGGTGCCAAGCAGCTACCACGAAAACGTGCGGGAGTACTTTGACTCCGTGGTGAAGGACCATGCGGCCGAGGAGTAGCAGGTGACCCAACTTCGCGAGCTTGCTGAGCGAATTGTCTTTTCACCATCGCTTGCGGACAAGTTGGTGCCACTTGGTCGCTGGGTGGATACTGACCCCGGTAGTGGGCGGGAAGTAAGCATGCCGGCGCGCGCCAGTTCCATTGCGATTTGCACCAGTGGGCATACTCGGCATGCCTTTCCGGCATTGAATGTATTGGCGCGTGAACGTGCCTGTGCGCTTCACTATTTCGCGAATCACGAATTGCTGGCGGTCGAACTGATGGCGCTGGCTTTATTGCGCTTTCCGGATGCGCCGCCGGCGTTTCGTAGGGCAATCGCAGCTACGCTGCGGGATGAACAGATTCATGTGGGGCTGTATCTCAAGCGGATGGAGGAGTGCGGTTGTACCCTCGGTGACTACTCGCTCAATGGCTTTTTCTGGAAGCATATCTCGAGCATGCAGTCGCCATTGGATTACATCGCCCGGTTAAGCCTGACTTTCGAACAGGCGAATCTCGACTATGCGCGGCACTATCAGCAGGCGTTCGCTACGATCGGGGATTCGGTAACGGCCTCCATTCTGGAGCGGATTTATCAAGACGAGATCGCACACGTCCGGGTGGGAGCTACCTGGCTGGATACCTGGCGTGACGAAGGTGAGGACGATTGGCAAACCTACCAACGCGGACTGTCCTACCCAATGACTCCGGCTCGTGCTAAGGGGATTGGCTTCAACCGCGAAGGCCGCACCAAGGCGGGGCTGTCAGCTGGATTTATCGAGCACTTGCGTGTGTATGCACACTCAAAGGGTCGGCCAGCCACCGTCTGGCTTTTTAATCCTTCCTGCGAGGAGGAGGCCTATGGGGCTGCCCCCTCGGCGGGTGCCATGCAGCTTGCTGCGGATCTGGCAGTTCTCCCGGCCTACCTGGCGGCAGAGGATGACGTGGTGCTTGTACCGCAGGCTGTGGAGCTGGGATTTTTGAACAAACTCGCCGATTGCGGAATATGCCTGCCGGAACTGGTGCCGGCGGCGCCCGGTGCACTCGCAGACCGTGTAACCGGCGACTCGACGCCGTGGGGCTGGAGTCCACAGGCTGACCAGCAACTGTTGGCAGTTGGGGCCCGAAGCCCGCGAGCCGCCCCCCCAGTGGTGCACAGTAAGGTCTGGAGTTGCGAACTCCGCAATACCTTCCAAGTTGGGCAAGAGAACTTCGACCCGCTGGCGGCGCTGACCCGGGTTTGCCGAAGTCCGGCAGAGTTGGAGGCGGCCGTGATGGCATGCGAGGCTGCCGGAGTCGTAGGCGTGGTGCTCAAGGCCCCGTTTGGTGTCGCCGGCCGAGGCAACAAGTTTTGCGAACTCCGCAATTTTCCAGATCGCTGGCTGCAGCGGGTCTGGCGTGAGCAGGAGGCTGTGATTTTGGAGGCCGCGGTAGATGTGGTCTGCGAGTTTTCCGCCCTATTCAAGGTGCACGACCGCGGTGCGCGGATGCTGGGATATACTAGGTTTGGGGCCGACGACACAGGCCAGTATAGCTGGTCGGCCGTGACCCGATCCTTTGACGGGATTCAAGCGGATGTGCGCCGGTTTCTGTCTGAGGGCCGTCTCTTGCATCGCACACAGCGACAGTTAGTGAAGCAGGTGGGGGCCGCGCTAGCTGAGCAGGGTTTTCGTGGCTTGGCAGGCATCGACTCTTTCGTCTATCGGATGGGAGATGCACTTGGCTTGCGCGGGATCAGCGAGGTGAATGCAAGAGCTACGATGGGACACGTGGCTCTCGCACTCCGCAAGCATGTGCTTCCCGGAGTGCCTGCGAACTTCGCTATCCAACACGCCGGCGCTGTGAAGCTCCAAACTCCCAGTACCGCAGAGCGGGACGGCCAGGTCTTGCTCGCGCACGGGGCGATTTGTCTTACGCCGCGGCGGCGAGAAACGAGGTTCACCGCGGTTTTGGAGGTGGGGGACTGCTACCGCAGAAAAGGGCCGGGAGACTTCTGACGGACTGCACAGTTTTTCCGCCGTCCAAATTCGTGCAATACATCAGATCCGTTGGTCTGGGAAAACTCGCAGGTCGCCAGTGGAAACTGCGTACGCGCTGCTACGGTATCAAATACGTACGATTGTGGCACGGTTATGCGCTTTAAGTCCTTCCTCTTCGCACAAGAAAAAATAATGCATCAAAAACATTTCACTTGGACATGGAGTAAGCGCGGCTTTGGCATATTCGTCTGGCAGGCGTGCTGCTGTTTGCTGCTGTGCGGGGTGCCGACACAGGCAGCTCCAAGCACCTCGCAGATCAAGGCTGAGATTCGTGAGGAAACCGACCGCCGGGTGAATCTTGAGTTAGATCCCTAATCAATGGCGTTGGAGTTGGGAATCTCCCTGCCGATTCAGCCGCCTGCGCTTCCTCTGGCAGAAGTCAAAGCCGAGTATCAAAGCGAGTTAGATACCCGGGTCAGAAAGGTCTTGCCGTTGGAACGCGAGCAGCGCCGCAAGCTGTACGAAAAGAAGGCTCGCGCGCATTATCAGATCTCGAAAATTCACGATCACGTTAAGGTGAAGCTGACGCGTGGGATTGAGCATTCGGGGATATTGACTGAGCGGACACCGGAGCGGGTGAAAATAGGCTCGTTGTGGATTGCCGTCCGGGATTTAGACCGCGAATCCCGGGAACAGCTGGATCCAGCGGCTCATGAAGAGAAGGTGGCCCGCGAGGCAAGAAAGCGCCTTGTGAAGGACGATTCGATCGTCGATGGGATTAAGAATGAGCTGAGGGAAGATTATACAAAGCAGTTGTTTGCTCGTCATGGATACGTGCGTCACAATCGTACTTGGGTGCCATTGCACGACGTGCTGGGCGAACGACTGAAGGCGGAGCGATTGACCTTGCGGAAGCGTCTGTACCCCTTGGTGAAGACTGAAATTCTGGAAGGATATGGCTATAGCTATGTCGAGGGGCGCTGGCTGGCCGCAGCCAATCTGGTCGCAGTGGCCGAAGTAGTAGCAAGCGCCGAGCCTGAGAAAACAGAGGACGCGCGGAAAGCGGAGGAAAAGCCTGATGGTATGGACGGGGCGCCGTCGCGCCCGCGGCCGACATCAGAGAACGGTGTGGTGCTGGATTCACGCGGCAGGCAGATTGGTTTTCGGGATTGGGAGAATGCTAGCGAAGAGTGGGATTGGTCGTTCGCAAAGAAAAAGCCAGATCTCTCCGACCATAAAGAGTTAGAGGTCGATAACTCTGAATATGAAAATTATCTGAAGCGCCGAAAGAAGGAAGCAATGAAGCGTCATCGTGCGAGGGGGCCTGACAAAGAGGCCATACCGAAGTATACCGGAAAAGGCGAAGTGCTTCAAGGTTTTTTCAAATTATGAAGAAGGCTTCGATTGCGCTTGGCGTGGCTCTGGGACTAGCTGGCGTTGGTGCCGCAGGCTATTTCCTTTGGCCAGTGCCAGCATACAGGATCGAGACGGAAACTCTGGATGTAAAAGTGTGGCGTACTGGGGCCAACGATTCTGAAATATGGCAGCAGATCATCGCTGTGTTCGAAGCAGATGAGAGCCTGGAAAAACCGTATTTCACCTTTGACGTGAGCTCAGAGCTATTACCAAATATTCCGGGCCAGTACTCCTTCCACGTGAAGGTGAAGAATGCAGACGGGTTTATGGTCGGGCACGGGCATCGGCATACTCGCCCGGATGCACTTCTCCAATGGGTGGACACGATCTACACGTTGGCGGCTGAGGATTATCTGGCCCAGCGCATGGATGACAGACCAGAGGGAATTGGGGAAGTCATGAAGATGCTCGAGTCCGCCTCCGGGGCTACGGCTCTCTCGATTTTGGTGGCTGTTTCCCGGGTAGACAGTGACCTGAAAGGGAACAAGGAATTGCTTAGAGTCGCACGGAAATTTCAGGAGCCGGAGCAAGAGCCGCCACTTCGTCATGCTGCGTTTCGGTGTATCTGTAAGTTGATCGATGAGGAGCATCCCGATGAGGACGTGCGAATGGCCGTGGGAGCCGCTGCTTTGGATGAGGACGACACGCTTTTCGGGATGGCTTCCGAACAACTGCAAAAATTTCCTAAGATGCGTGCTACAATTCTGGCCGCAGTTGCTGAAAATGGTCCGCCTAAGAGACACGGAGACTGTCTAGCTGAGCTGAGTAGAATGGCAACGGCCAGCGAAGGGGCAGCGGAGCAGGTAATTCGTATCGCTGAGGACAAGGAACGGCTCGATGAAACACGAATTGAAGCCATAGAGGTCCTCGCCAACTTCTGCAATTCCGACCCCAGGGTGCTTACCTGCCTGAAGAAGATGGCTCTGGACGAGGCCGAAGAAGAGGAGTTTCGCAAGGTCGCAAAAATAGCCTTCAAAGTTAACCAGTTGGCGGGAACAACCTGGTTTGATGTGGAGCGACGGAAGCTCGTGCACTTTTACGCCTATGGAAATTCCGTTCATGTGCAGGCGGCCAGATCGTGGGATGAAAACGAGGCAGAGGTGATGTCTAGAAATGTCGTCAAGTGGAGATTAATTAATCAGGCGATCTGCTTTAACCCAGAGAGCAGTGATGGGGAATACCATCACGCAGGTGGCGCCTACAACGGAATGGACAGGTTGGTTCGGCAGGTCAAACGGAAGAAACGTCGATGAACGAAGTCTGCGAGATGCACCGCGAACCAGCGGTAGGTAAGTGTCAGTTCTGTGAGGGGCCGATCTGCCAAAGGTGCGTAGCAACCCTTGGTACTGTCTGTAGCGGTAATTGTGCGGAGGCCAAGGACCGTGCAAAGGGATTTCAGATCAGTGACCAACAGAAGAAGAAGAAGGAAAATGCCGAGCGGGTGGTAAGCTTGGTGAAGAAGGTCTTCTTGGCGCTCGTCGCTTTGGTGCTGGTCTGCATCGCGTTCAGCACGTTTGTGCACTTCTATCGGATCTCTTTGCATCCGTATGCCAAGATCGGCTGGGAGTTTAAGCCAGAGGGGAAACGGCGACCAGTGGTCCTAGAGGTGCGTGACAAGATCATGATCCTTTTGGATGGCACAAAGGTGAAGGCGATCAACGTGCTGAGCGGTGCTGTTGAGTGGTCCGTGGACGTTGAAGAAGACTGGAAGGAATTGAAGATTTGGGACGACCTTATTTTTGTGCAAAATTACGTAGAGATTCGCGTATATGATACGAAAGGAGGGGAGGTCTGGCAGAAGTTTCTTAATCCGAGGAGGAAGTATATCACCGCTGATAGGGACGCCGTCTTGCTTTACTCCGGGGAGACCTACAAACGAAAACGCGAGTATCTCCACAATCCGGATACCGATGTGCGCACGAAGGTTGACCTCACTGAGGAAGAGAAGAAGTGGAAGCCAATCAAGCGCGGAGAGGTCATCGATAGGAAGGCCTGGCAGTTGCGTTGGCATCAGCACTACCTCGTTGCGGTCTCTCCTGAGACGGGGGAAGATTCCTGGGTAGCCAAGCTACCAGAGGATGGTCGGGTTGGGACGTATCGGGCCGATGAAGGGATAGGCGTTTACGTGATGCATGATGACAAGCAGCGGTCCTGGCTCGTGGCATTCGAGCCGAAGAATGGTGAGCGACTGTGGAAGAAGGTGCTGCCGGAAGGGGCTTGGGGAAGGGCGCAGATTAAGGACGGAGTGATTAGTTGCGCAGGAGAAACCTTGATACGCTATTCCTTTGACGGCGAAGAACTGCCTGAGATGGCCAAGAAAAACGCCCATCTATACTCTCCCTACCGGTTCGGCATGGAGATAGAGAACGGCGGAGCCTGGAAGCAGGGCGCGATACAGAATATTGGCGGAACTCTTTATCGAATGGAAGAGGATAAAGAGATTTGGCGCTACTCCATGCCCGGGGGAATTGTCTCATATGCGCTGCTCGATGATATGATCGTGGCGATTGGCCACGCCACCGAGGAGGGCGGGGGGGCGAGCAGTGGGAGAAACGATTTTTTTGCCAATGTCAACATCGGAGCGAATGATGAGGATGATGCAGGCGCCAAGGCCCTCAATAAACTGATTAACTCCAAGCTAAAGATCAACGACTGGGTCATGATTGGCATCGTTGCTGCCAGCGGTGAAAAAAAATGGCAACATGATAATATCGCGGAATTGGTTGTGCCGTATGGCAATACTGCGGTGGTGATCGATCGCCGCTGGGGCACGAGCATTAAGCAGTTTCGACCCAAAGATGGAAAGGAGCTGTATGTCCGCCGGTACGAAGATAAGTACTTCTTCGCCCCTCAACTTCTGGAAGGCCAGCTCGTCGGGTATTGGTATCAGGACCAGCTCGACAATGGGCCCTCCCTTGGGATTATCGCCCTAAGCTTGAAGGACATGCAGTAGTGACCGAGGCCCAGGCCTGCGCACACGAGCGCCACGCTCACGATGTGGAGCTGCGGTGCGCATGGTCGCGAGAATAAGAAAACCGGGGTTCTAGAAGAGATTCAGCTTGAAAATCGCTTTAGAAACCCCAGCGGCGGCTGGAGCATGGATGATCACCATCCGGCCGGTCTCCATCCGGCATTCCATTTTCTGCCCTCTACTCGAGAAACGTGGAGGACCTGCTGTTCGCTAGGCGCAATATTTCGACATCGCACTCTGCGCTGTCGTCGACCCGTGTGGTGGCAACCTGCGCGGTGATTGGCCAGGCCGTGGGCACCGCCGCAGCATTGTGTAACGGGTACAATTCGTGTCGGAGGCAACTTAGGAAGCCCCGTTAGCCACCGCCTTCAGTATCGATGATTGCGGGCAGGAGTTGGACCGGCGGCCGGTAATCCAGGATGGTCCCCGGTTTCAGGATCGCGTGCGTGCGGTACCGGAGAGGGACCTCGAGGCACCGGAGTGCGATCCAGAGGATGCCAAGCAGACCGGCCTAAGCGCCTGACGGATAGAGCCTGCGGGCAGATCGGGAACTTGCGAAGTGCGCACGGTCTAACGGCTCAGGAGCCGCGGAGATTCTGGCGGTCCGCGGGGGCTCTCCGTTCGATGTTTCTCGTCTCTGCTGTTTTCTGTGACCTTGCCACGCATGGGACAAGGATCTTGCGCAAAGATTGGGGCAAAATCGTTTGAACCTTCCAGCCTCCTCCTTACCTTGAGATAATTGCACGGAAGTCCGCGTAGCAGCGCCCCAATATGGCGCAGATTATGGCAACTCCGCGCATCTATTCGGTTCCCTCCGGATATGCCGCTTTTATTCTCTCACCGTGATAAATCAGGGAGTCCACGCGCCATGTCGCTTGATGCTCTGAAGAGCTACATTTACGTCTCCAAATACGCCCGTTATCAGCCGGAAAAAGGTCGCAGAGAGACCTTTGACGAGTCGGTGGATCGCGTGCTTTCCATGCATCGCGTTAAATACGCGGGAATCGACATTCACCAAGAGTTGGACTTCTGTGAGGTGGCCATGAAGGACCGCCTTGTGCTGGGCAGCCAACGGGCCCTGCAGTTCGGCGGCGACCCGGTCCTGCAGAAAGAGGCGCGCATCTACAATTGCACAACCTCCTACTGTGATCGCCCTCGTTTTTTTCAGGAGTGTCTGTGGTTGCTGTTGTGCGGCTGCGGCGCTGGATTTTCCGTGCAACGCCATCATGTCGCCAAGCTCCCGGAGCTCGTGAAACCATCCGGAATGGCAGAGCCATATAGCATTCAGGACTCGATCGAGGGCTGGGGCGACGCTCTGGGCGTACTGCTGGCATCGCACGGTTTAGCGGCACCGGAGTTTACCTCTTGGGTGGGGCGTCCGGTGATTTTTGACTACTCGCTGATTCGTCCGAAGGGAAGACCGTTGTCATCAAGTGGCGGCAAGGCGCCTGGTCCCGAACCTTTAAAGAAGAGTTTGGATAAGATTGCAGAGTTGATGAAGCGGGGACTGCATGCCGGTCAGCGGCGGTTGCGTCCGCTTGATGCCTATGACATTGTGATGCATGCCAGTGATGCAGTGCTCTCAGGCGGCGTTCGGCGCAGCGCCACGATCTGTCTTTTTAGCCCGGATGACGAAGAAATGATGGGGGCCAAAACTGGCTCCTGGTTCATCGAAAATCCGCAGCGCGGACGGAGTAATAACAGCGCGGTGCTGTTGCGTGACCATACGACGCGCGAAGAATTCATGGATATCATGAAGTCCGTGCGAGAGTTTGGCGAGCCTGGCTTCGTCTGGAGCGATTCGACTGAAATCATGTACAATCCATGTGTGGAAATCGGTCTCTATCCCCAGATCGATGGTGTGTCTGGCTGGGCCTTCTGCAATCTCTGCGAGATCAACGGCAAGGCCTGCAAGACGGTAGAGGACTGGGAGCGCGCCTGTACCGCAGCTGCGTATCTTGGGACCCTTCAGGCAGGGTATACAAGCTTTCCGTATCTCGGAGATGTATCGGAGCGGATTGCCCAGCGCGAGAGCCTGCTTGGAGTCTCAATTACGGGGATCATGGACAATCCAGAGCTGCTGTTGGAGCCAGCACTGCAGCGTAAGATGGCGGGTCATGTCGCTGCTGTGAACGAGCAGTTTGTCCCGAAGCTGGGGATCAAGCCAGCCGCCAGGGCCACCTGTGTGAAGCCTGCAGGGACCACCAGTTGCCTTCTAGGGACCAGCAGTGGCATTCATCCGCACCACGCCAAGCGTTACTTTCGCCGGGCGCAAGGCAATGAACTGGAGGCGCCGCTGCAGCATTTTGAGACTCTGAACCCGCGCCACGTCGAGGCATCTGTGTGGTCGGCAAACGGCACCGATAAGGTCGTCACCTTCTGCGTGGAAGTAGATGACAACGCGCTGACCAAAGAGATTGTGAGCGCCGTAGACCTACTGCAGTACGTCAAACTGACTCAGGAAAACTGGGTGGAAGGCGGCCGTAACCATGCGAGGTGCGCAGCACCGTTCTTGCGCCACAACGTCTCAAATACGATCAACGTCAAAAACAATGAGTGGGAAGACGTCGGCAATTTTATTTACGAGAATCGCCAGGCATTCGCAGGCGTCGCTCTTTTACCCCATGCGGGGGATCGAGATTATCCGCAGGCGCCATTTGTGCAGGTATTTACCCCCCAGGAGATCGTCGGGAACTACGGCGACGGCTCTTTGTTGGCATCCGGGCTAATCGTGGACGCGCTGCATGCGTTCAAGAACAACCTTTGGGCTGCCTGCGATTCCGTACTTGGGCGAGGGGAGTTGCTGACTTCGCAAGCGTTACGTGAGAAAATTCAACGTGACACCGTCAACGGCATGCAGGAGCGCTGGGATTGGGAAGGGCTCACCGGAAAGACTCCAGAAGGGCTGCTCACCGCCTGGCTCAATCATAATGTCGACAACTACGAAGCGAAGCTGGATTGGATCCGACGCGCCGATCGGTTCGCGACAAACTTTTTCAGTGGCGATGTACGTACGATGACGTACTGCTTGAAGGATGTGAACAACTGGAAGCACTGGTGCGACCTGAATCGCGAGTATCAGCCCGTGAACTGGACGCTCTTCCGCGAGAATGAGGACAGCACTTCACATCCAGGCTTAGATGCGGCCTGTGCCGGTGGCAGTTGCGATCTCCTATTATTTTCGGCCGCAGGGCAAGAGAACGCAGAATCTGGCTCCCCTACATCCGGAACTGCGGTGACTGAAACAGTTGAGGAGAGCGTAAACGCCTAAACTCGCACCAACTGCGAGCCGTCCTTCTGGGCGCCTACCAAGCCGGCTCCGCACGCTTCAGGCTACGGCCAAGGCTTTACTTCCCGGGCTTGGAGTTCGCCTCAAAATGGCTCAGTGTCGTGGCGGCGGGTGCTTATCCACAAGCTGCTACAGTGGTCGTGTGTCGCAAGTTGGTAAGTCAATGCGAGAGGCATTTCTGATGCTCCGGTGGGCTGGGGAACACGAGTCGCTGCTGGGACATCGGCGAGGTGCCGCCAGTGCGGTGGAGGGCCGAGAGGCCCTCGGATTTTTCGGCGGAATTGCGACACGCCACACTTGGGTAGCGTTGCCCTGCTCATCATTACCACCCCTCTTTAGCTGCCGATGCGAGATTCCATGACCCCTGAACCATCCTACGAGCAAATGGTTGCCGAGATTTTTTCTGCGCCTGAGCGCATGCTTCAGTTGGAGGCTGGCGAGGTCTTGCTGGAGCAAGGCCAACCCAACATGCGGCTGTTTTGTGTGCGCAGTGGACAGCTCGCAGGCTACGCCCAAGATGAGGCAGCAGTCGAGCAGAAGACGAAGCTGCTAGTAGAAGCAGACGATCTGGTTGGGATTCAGTCATTTTTCTCGCCCGAGATCTCTAGCATGATGACTGTTACCGCGGTGGTGCCCAGTACCGTGAATTACGTCACTCTGAAATCGCTAGCGCAGGAGCGCGATCAGCCGCCAGAGGGGCTGTTGCTGCCGCTGCTCACGCACGCACTGGCACGGCGCCAGAAGATCACGTTCCAACTGATGCGCAAGGACGAAGAGATTGATAGAATCAATCTCCTCGGTCAATTCTCCGCCGCCGTCGCCCATGAACTGAACAACGCTCTGGCGGTGATCGCTCGCGGCGCACACTGGATGACAGCCGCGCTCGATCACGAGATGGCAGCGCTGTCGAGCGCCGAATACTTGGTATTTCAGGCTGGCATGCGCGGTCGCCGGATTGGCAGCAGGGACGCGCGGCACGGTGGCAAGAAGCTGGAAAGGGAGCTCAAAATCACCAGTGCCGAGGCACGCAAGATCGCTGGGATGGGACTTTCCGAAGCCCAGTTGACGGAGCTGCGGGGGCAGCTCCGGGCCGACCCAGGTCGGTTCGTTCAACTCTGGGAGTTTGGCGCTACATTCTGTGACCTGCGGCACGCAGCCGAGCATGCCGGTGGTGTGGTCGAGTCGATGCGCAATCTTGGGGCGCGCGCCACGGTGCAGCACGCGGCCGTTTCGTTGGAAGAGACCTTGCGCAGCGCCTTGACTGTATCCGGCAGTGCAACGCGTGGGGTCCATATTCAGCTTGAACTGCCAGAGGAAGACTTTCAGCTGCGGGCCAACAAAGGAGAGTTGGTGCAGGTTTGGACCAACCTCATTCGCAACGCCTGTGACGCGATGC
>DMTJ01000346.1 GCA_003477185.1 Lentisphaeria bacterium | reverse complement strand
CAACGGGCGGGCGCTTGCGCCAAGTCTGCAGCGGATGCCAGGCCCCCACCTCGTCTTCAAGCGCCAGTTCCCAGCGGCTGCCATCCCACCCGAACCGCAATTCGTCCTCACCTCGCCCCTGAAGCAGATAGAATGGCCGAATGGTAGACGCATAACCAGATTCGCCGCGAAACTCTATACGAGCTTCAATCAGCAGGTTCCCCGCAAAGCGTGGGACCCGCGCATACTCCAGACGAGCAATCTCCTCGTCTCCGACTTGCTGGCCTTTCAACGTGAATGGATTGACCGCCCGCATGGCTGACGCGTCCTCTTCCCGAGAAACCATCCCGCCGCCGTGCTTCTCCATCCGCCAAATGCCCTGTTTGATCCGCCACTCCCCATCCGGGGCTAAGTCCTTCCGCATAAATCGGTCTTCCATCTGAAATTCCGAGAGGACCTTCTGCTCCGGTGCAGGCGCATCGACAGTCATGACCACTTCGAAGATCTCCCAGCCATTCCCGGTTTTGCGGAGTTCGCACTCCTGCCGTGCCCCGCGTGTCAGCGCTAATGCGTCCGCCCACACGTAGAGCCGAGCATCCTGAACCGTTGCCCGTTCGCATGAATCGGATGAGCTATCGCGAAAATAGAGGTCCAGCGTCTCCGCCTCATAGACTAGCCCATAGTTCCCCGCTGGGATTGTACAAGAAAGCGGACGCAGCATCGCACCCAACTCCGCTAGCTCACGCTCCATCCTTTCGATCTGTCCAGGCTCAGGGTCCCGCGCTGCACCGACCAGCCGTAGGGCGATTGAGCCAGCCACCGCCGCCGCGATCACTCCCAGTATCCACCAGCGCTTCATACCATTCTACACCCTGAGTCTGGAACAATTCCTGAGTATTGCGCGAGGGAACGGCCCGCGAGAAGGGCCGTTCAGCCGAACAGTCATCGAATCACCAGTCTGTTACCCTAAGACCGCGTTGCTTCACGCGCACGAGGAAATTTTGGACCGGGACTACTGCTGCTCGCTTGGCTTGCTGGACGCCGGGCGCCCCTGCTGCTGCGTGATCCTGCGCTCGGTCTCCCTGACGCGCTCAAGCGTAATGTGGACCGTCTCTGCAGGCAGCAATGTTGGAAGTCGCTCTGCCCATTCGAGAATCGTGATCGCAGACCGATCGGCCAGGAAATCCTCAATGCCAAAGGCGATTGCGTCGTCCTCGCTGCTAAGCCGGTATAGATCGATATGGTATAGAGTCCATACGTTGCCCAAGTATTCCTGAACCACAGTGAAGGTCGGGCTGGTGACTGCTGATTGGATCCCCAGCCCCCTGGCAATTCCTCGCGCTATCACCGTCTTTCCCGCACCAAGATCCCCGTGCAGAGCGATGACACTGCCGCCTTGCAGTTTTGCGGCCAGTTGAGTGCCCAACGCTTCCGTTTCCTCCGGGCTCCCGCAAAGCGAGACGATCGGCGCCTCAGGTATCAAAATGGACATGGCGCTCGATCGCTGGATCTGCCAATTGACTGCGTAACCCGTCGAAATCCACTTCCAATGCCGGGGCACGGGCAGTGGGCTGGCAGTCGACCTCGACGATATCGTAGGTATCTCCTTCCATCACCGCGTGTGCCAAAGAGGCATCGGGCAGCTTCTCAGGCATCCCGTCCCCACGAAGCTGCGCCAGCTGCTCTTCTAGCTGCTTTCGATCAGCCTGAATGAGTTGCTGCGCATTCAGCACGGCCCGCTTGACCGGGTCGGTCAGCTGGGCTTCGGCCAAGGTCAGTCGCTCCATCATCGCAGGATCAGACGCGTCGGCCTTAAGCTTGGACAGCTTGCCACTAATCTCCTGGTCTGTAGCCCATGGGGAAACTTGCAATAGGTCGTAAATCTCAGAAGGGTCATCAGCCATGGCTTAGCTAATCTCCAAACGTTTGATCGTGCTGTACATCTTCCGAAACTCATTGGCGACGCTGACGCCGCTCTTCGCCGCAAGCTCAGGATTGGCCGCTGCCTCGCGCAGTGTATGGAGGCGCTCAACACTGCGTCCCAGCGGTATTCCAGGGGGTATCTTGCGCAACAGCTTGACCAAGCGCTTCGCCGCACCCGAGCGGTCGCCATCGGCACCCGCTTGAAGCGCACCCAACAGGTCGAAAATGAATCCCTGGCGGGCCTCTTTGTAATCCTGTGGTGTCTTATACCGACTCCGGCATTTCCGCTGCACCTTAAGCTCTTCTTCCATCTCTGTGCCGGTGCCAAGCATTTCCTGCATCCGGGCCTGGACTGTAAGAATCGAAAGCTGCATGTCCCAAGTGTTGCCGTGCGGATGTTCCCCCAGGCCCTGCAGGAATTCCGCGAGAGAGGCATTGAGCTGCCCGACGATTTCCTTCATCTGGCCAGAACGCGCAGCGATGAATTCCAGCAGGGACAGATGCCGGTTAATCCCGGACTCGTTCATCTGCCCCAGATTCGTGATCGTGTAATTACGAAATACCGGCGCCAGCACCTCCCGGGCGACATCTGCGGTGAGCTGATGGGCCAGCTCTGGCGTCACCTCCGTCCGGTCATCAAGCAATGCCAGCTCGCCTGACCAATACTCGGGCTGGTTCATCACGTTGGCGATCCAATAATCCTGCCACGCCTTCCAAGTATCTCCCAGCCTCTCGCTGGCGGTTGCTTCATCTCTGGTGCCTAATATGAAGTAAAGCGTGTTCAGATTATGCCGGAAGGTATGGCGCATCCCGGGATCTTCCATCGTCTGCATCTGCTCGGAAAGCGTCTCGATGCTCTGACTGACTTCTGGCCCGGTCTCCAGGGCTGAAAGGGCCACCGCTGCGCGGAGGGAGGCAGCGATTCTTTTAGCGTCACTTTCGGCGGGGAGCGCAGAAAGCAGGTCCAGTGCCGCCACATAGTCGCTCGCGTCCAGTGCTGCGCCAGCCGCATCTGCGGCCAACATCCGGTACAAGTCCGCGACTTTTTGACTGGTTTCCACATGTGGCTTAAGCACCCGAATCGCGACATCGATCGCACCACTTCCAACAGCGGCAAGCGCGTGGTAATAGGCTGCGTGGCCTTGCTCTTCCGCTGGCAGACAATCCACCAGCTCTTGAATCCCTGTGTTATCCCGCAGATGGCACAGACACAGCAAGTGAGCCTCGATTACCTTCTTGCGAACTTGCTGCACACCAGGAAAATCCATCTCGATCTCTTCGATGCTGCCAAGGATATCGGCACCTTCGCGTAGATTGCCTCGCGAGGCGTTGAGGTAGGCCTGGATGACTTGAAGCCCAGCAGACAGGTGACCAGGTAAATCATCCCGCGCGGAGAGCTCCCGTAAATGACGCATCCCGCGGATGTCGTCGGACATCCCAAATTCGGCAACCGTAAGATGGTAGAGAAAGCGTACATTGTCTGCGGTGGCTTCCATCAAGCGAGTCAGAGTCGCAGACGCATCAGTGTAGTTGCCCTGGTACAGATGACAGAGCGACAAGTAGTACTGATACAGCACCGAGCGATTTGCATCATGGGTCTGGATTTGCAGCTTGGCAATCAACTCTTCGGCATTGTCATAGTCATGCTCGGCCAGCATCCCAATCACCAGACGGAAACGCGTCTCCTCGATGATCTCGGCGAGCTTAGGCGACTGATTAAGGCGATGTGCAGCCACAAACTCAAAGCAACGCAGAGCAAGCTTGAATTCGCTCTGCTCGAAGAACACGACACCGATCGAATACATAGCCTCTACGCTATGCTCCTGCCACGACTTATCCGGGTGATTCCGTCCCAAAATACGCAGCAGCACAGCCTCACAGCGCTTCTGATGCGACAGAATTGCCAGCGTGTACGCGTAGAAATAGAGGAACCATGGGGACTGTTCGCCGGTGGACTCGGCCCGCTCAAAGCTCCGCAGCGCCTCGTTGTACTCGCCCTTGAAGAAGTGAATGCGACCGACGTAGTTTTCGACCAGACGCGTGTACTCAATGGCCTCGCCAGCGCGCTTGAAATACTGCAGAGCCAGATCCGGGCTCTCTCCTTCAAGCTGCGTTCCCATAAAGAAATTTGCACTTGGGTGATTCTGGTCCGCAGCTAGCACCGACTGGAAGTGACGGCGGGCCGCTTCCGGCTCTCCCTTCTGGGTCAGCACCTGTCCCATTCCCAGCAGGGCAGGAATGCAGTCCGATGAGTCCGCGAGCACAGAGGTGAAAATTCCCTCTGCTTCGGCAGTCTTGCCCGCACGCAGAAGCAGATTCGCGGCGACGGCCTGACCATCACTGTACAGGCGATCTCCGTTCGGAATCAGGCCGACCAGTTTGATCGCCTTGCGATCTTGGCCCTGGTGGGCAAAACATGACGCCATGTAGTAGATCGCCTCTGTATCGTTGGGATCTCGTTTCAGCAACAGCTGGTACCACTCGATTGCGCCAGCCCGCTCTCCAGACCGAAAGAATGCCCGTGCCCCAAAGAAAAGCGCGTCACGGGTACGCTCCAGCATGGAGTTGAAACATTTTCCCGCCTCATCCGGACGACCAGCTTCGAAATGACAGCGCCCCAGCTGATACCAGAGCTTATCGCTACCACCCTGGGTCGCCAGACAGCTACGGATGTACTGGCTGGCTTCGTCGTATTTGCCCTGAGAAAACAACAGCTCACCAAGAATCCGCCGCTGGGTAAAGACATCCGGATTTTCCGGATTCGTTTCCAGGTCTTTCATAAAGCACTCGATGGTCAGCTCAGCGTTCCCGAGCGTCAGCGCCACATTCCCCAGCTCTCTCATACACATGTGATAGCGCTCATTCCAACGCTCACCCTTTACTATCTCATGCTCCAGAGTATTCCCCAGCTTCTTCAGCATATCCACACTCTTTCCTGGATTGGTCTGAGCGGTCACCGTAGCCCGATGAATCCGATAAAGGCTGTAGTCATGGACATATGTAAGGTCGCGCTCACGAATCCGAATGTCTGCCTGCATCGCCAAGCGCAGGTTCATAGAGGCCCTGAAACTCCCGATAATCGGAAGTCTGAACAACACACAGAGCAACTCTTGAACCGCGATCCAGCGTTCAAAGTAGATTAGTGGAAAGAACCGACAGGATCGGAGCGCGTAGGTCATCAAGATCACCCCAGGCAATATGAACCCGACTGCGAAGCCCACGATGAAGGGAAATCCGAGCAGGCAAAGCGTCGCTTGAATCGCGACGTAAATACTGAAGGTCATGCCAAAGTGAAAAAAGCGGGTCCCAGCATGACCGCGCTCGCGCAGCCCGGAGATCACGCCCAGTGCCAGCCAAAGCCACAGGACCACTGCCACCCCAACCGCGACCCAATCCGCAATGGAGCGAACTTGCAGCGGACGCTTAATCCGGGCGAGTTCATAGCTCATGCGTAGCTGGTCTCGCTGGCCAGTCAGCCCAGAGGCAATTGCAAGATCCGGAAAATCACGAATCAGCTCGTCATATATCTCGAAAGCCTTTGCTGGATCATGGTCAGCGAAGCGCTCTGCGAACGGAATTTTCAACTCCACGTAGTTGCTGTCCAAGCCGTGCTGGTTGGCCATCACCGGATACTTGAGCGCCAAAGCCCTTAGCAATTCAACTTTCTTCGCTGGCGGGAGCTTCACCCCAGACTGCACCCAAGACTGCCGCCACATAGAAAACTCATGCCTGGCATCCGCGAGAAACGTGGACCATAGCCGAGCTACTGCGAACAGATGCGGCATCACTTCTTCCATCTCAAGGTACTTTTCATAGGTCTGGATATAGGCACCGCGGCCCCAGGTCTGCCCCAGCTGATACCGAATCTGTAGGCTGGCATCTTCAAGGGCCTTCAACTCCGCCAGCGGCTTGGGAAAAACCCTACAGAGTCCGTTCAGAACCAGCCACTCATCATTCCGCTTGTCAGTCGTCTTACCGGCTGCGTGTTTGAAATGATACGAAATAATCTCGTCGTAAAACTGCTGCTCGATGGATTCCTTAGGATAGTCTCGCGCTAGTGTAATCATGTCTTCGAGCGCGGGCTCATGTTCACCAGTGGCCCACCGAGTCTTCGCGGCCTTCCGACGCAGGCGGAACAACTGATCATGTACACCGCACTCAATCGCGAACGCCTTATCATGACTCAAAGCCCGCCGGCAGAGATCTAGCGCGCCCTCCACATCGCCATTAGACTCGACCGCCTCTGCGACACTCAGCTGCAGGACAATAAGCGAGCCCCTAACGGCCGGATTAAGCGCTCCTTGGATGGCTCCGTTCACCAGCTTCACCGCTCGTTCTGCCCGGTTTTCTCGCAAGAACAGCCGCGCCAGACGAACAATGTACGGCACATCCGCCTGAGTCACGGCAGCTGCCCCATCGATAAAACGCCGCTCCACCTCTGCCTGCGCCGCTGATGCGGACTCCGCAAACAATTTCTCCCAATGCGCCAGGTCGATCGGATCAAGCTCATTGCGATGCTCCTCAACCCACTGATTCAGCGAATCCAACAATCCCCAAGAAGCTGCCGTGTTGCCGACCTTACTAAGCTCCGCGTAGCGACTGCGGTAGGCGTACAGCGTGCGCAGCTTGCGCAGCAGGTTCTCGAACGTAGCGACGTTCATCCCAGTGCCCTTCAGCTTGCTGCCGCTCTCCTTCAGAAACTCGTCCGTACGCTCCACCAGCGCCTTCAAATCAGCCAGCTCTAGCGCCCGGGCATTTCGCAGCTCGTTCACCAGGGAGGCGGCCGTGGCGACGAACAATGTATCCTGAAGACGAGGCAAAATTTCCTCTCTCGGCAGACCATTTACCTGAATGGCTTCGATGATCTCCTGGACGGTCACCAAGGCCAGCTCAGGCTGATTCCGACGCAACGCCAACTCTGCACCCAGAATCTTGTCCAGCAAAACCACAATCAAAGCACGACGCTCAGATGCCGTCTCGACATGATGCGTGGCCAACTCATCTGCTGCCTGAATTCGCCCTTGGATTACCTGGGCCTCATCGCCCCAGAGCCCCGTTCCGACTTCCCCCAGAAACACCTGACGGCTCCCAATCGCCCGCATGATCGCCACGTACTTCGTGCTAAGAGCAGGCCGATCCTTGCTAAAGGTAAAAATTCGATCCACAGCCGGCTTCAGCGGCGGAATCAAGCGCTCTTTCAAGTCCGCAATCAACACGTCTACCAACGGCGACAGCGGAGAGTTGTAATTGCCTTGGCGCTCCCGGGCCGTTCTCAACTTCGCTAGCATCTTACGAATCGGCCGGGGATCGCCTTTGCGGAGGTAGGAATCCTCTGCATCTTTGCGGACTGTTTCCAGCGTTTCGCTCAGCTGTGTCGCAAATTGCGCTCGCATCCACTCCAGTTCCAGCATCCGCCGCCGTGGGACCTTGACCTCCTTGAAAAGCTCCACTTCCACACGCATCAGCTCATCGATCAACTCTAAGTCCCGCGGAAGTAGCCCTTCCTTGATCTGTTGGTCCACCCGCCGCATGTGCTCGATCGCTTCCAGCAATTTGAGAACGAGCGGGACCCGGGCAGCACGCGCCTTGTAGTGGGCAATTGCCGTCTGCAAGCAGCCTTTACGGTCGTTTGGCGTCGGCATCGCCGAGCGCAACAAAGGTGCCGCAGCTGATTCCAGACCCTGAATCTCCCGCTGAAGTCTCCGCTGGTAATCCTCGATGCGGGTCAGCTCGTCATCATCGAACAGCTTATCCAGAAGCAACAGCATGTCGTTCGCTGTCCGGCAAATAGGCGTCCAAGTCCCCGGCACTTGCACCGACTTCTTTGGGATCCTTTTAACCGCCTTGCTCGTCGCCAGCACGAAATACAGCCGGTCCTCTTCGACCAAGATACCCCACTCCTTGCGACCATCGTCAAGTAGAAACTTCACAGGGCCCAAAGATTCCTGAGCGCAGACCGACAGCGCTCCAGCAAAAAAAGACAGGCAGATAACGGCGCGGACGTGACGCGTCAAGGCAAACTCCTAGGAAGATCAATACCTGCCAGTGCCCGCAGGTGCAATTGACACATAGGACTATAGTATGTGCTTTTTCGAATGCCAACGAGAGGTTATGTGTGCTTTGGAATCCTGAAATGATTCGGTCACTCATGTACGAAGCCGGTGCCATCGCCTTGCGTTATTATGACTCACCCGAGATTCGCATGAAGGCCGATCGGACCATCGTCACCCAGGCCGACGGAGCCGTAGAAAATTTCCTGCGCAACGCCCTGCTGGCTGCCAACCCAGACACCTATGTGTTGGGCGAAGAGTCAGAGGCAGAGATTACAGAATCAGACCTTTCCGCCGCACTCGACGGAACCCTATACATCATTGATCCGATTGACGGCACCTCCCCCTATGCCCATCACCTGCCTACTTGGGGCGTATCGCTCGGTATGGCCAGCAATGGCCGCCTAACCGAAGGCGCAATCTACCTGCCAGTCACCGATGAACTCTACCTGACCCAAGGCGACGGGGTTACCTACTGGGCCGAAAAAGACAGCGAAGGCGTGCGACTCCCTCCCCCAGACCCGGCCTGCGAACTGTCCACCATGGTCGCGGTCTCACAGAAGACCGCCCGCCACGGAGGCGCTGGGTTCCCGAACCCAATTTTGGCGATATCCTGCGCAGTCTCGCCGCTGATGTCTGTCGCTCATGGTCGGGTCATGGCCTACTGCTCACGCGTGAAACTTTGGGACCTCGCCGGATCGCTTCCTATTCTCGAACGCCTGGGCCTTACCACCCGGCGCTACGACGGAACCCCGTTCACCAACGAGATCTCTCCGGAAAACTACGATCTTTCCCCGAGCTCCGAGACACGCTGGCTCCAGACCTCTCTATGTGTCTTTAGCGTCCCACAGGCCTACGACTATCTCAAGCCGTATCTCAAACCCGCAGACTGACGCTATTCCGGCGCGATCAGCTCGAAATCGGTCCCGGCATCGTAGATCATGTAGTATCCCTCATAGAGGGACAAGTCGGCCTCAAAGGGCACCTTCTGCCAGCTACCGCCCACGAAGCGCCAGATAATCAGAGGTGCCGGGCCAGGCCACGGGCCCGCCTGAAGCGCTCCCACCACGGCCCAGTCGCCCGCGCCAAACGCCACATCCACGGCACGGACTGGCGACGTGAAGATCGCACTTTCGCAGGGGATCGCTGAAAACGCCCAATACCCCGTTCCTGGCAGCAAAAACTCCGCATCGCCTACCGCCACCAGCCCACCAGCCGTCACCCGGTATACCGCCACCGCACAGTTGCCGAACATCGTCCCCATCGGCTGATGGGGACTGCCCGGCACGCTCATCAACTGCCAACCCGCCGCGATCGGCACCGTGTGTTCACGCGTCTCCGCCACCAGCGAGACCGTTACCTCGTGCGACACCGCCTCACCATCCGTTGCCTGATACGTGAACGAGTCTTCGCCCGTAAATGAAGCGCCCGGCTCATAGCTAAAACTACCGTCGCTCAGCAACGTGAGCGTACCGTGCGCCACTGACGTGACTACGCTCGCCTCCAAGCCCGCACTGTCGACATCATCATCGTTTGCCAACACGCCGACCCCAGAGACCAGCAACTGGTTACCATCCACGCTATAGCTGTCTTCAACCGCCACTGGCGGATCGTTGACCGCCAAGACCGTGATCGTCACCGTTGCGGAGTTGGTAAACAACCCATCCACCACCGCGTAAATGAAGACGTCCTGCCCGTTGAAATCCTGGGGAGGTGCATAGGTAAACGAGCCATCTGAGGATAGGTTCAGGGTGCCGGAAGGTTCAATTTCCACCGAATAAACCAGCCCACCTTCCAGATCTGTGTCCGCGATGGAGTCATTCAGGGTTTCATCTTCATTTGCAGTAAAGGCATCATCGGTGATTGTCGGCGGGTCATTCACGGGGCTCACCGTAAGCGACACGGTTGCGGAGTTCGCAAACAACCCATCCACCACAGCGTAGACGAACTCGTCCTGCCCGTTGAAGTCCTGAATCGGCGTATATGTAAACGAACCGTCGGACAACAGCACGAGTCCTCCCGCCGGGGCAATCTGCAGCGAATAGGTCAGCCCGCCTTCCACGTCCTCATCGGCGATCGTATCACGCAGCGTCATATCCTCTTCCAGGGTAAATGCGTCAGCGCTTACCGTCGGCGCATCGTTGACCGGATCCACTGTAATCGTCACCGTTGCGGACTCCGCAAACTCACCGTCTATCACCGCATAGATGAACACATCTAGCCCGTTGAAGTTCTGGGGAGGCGTGTAGCCAAATGAACCATCGGAGGAAAGATTCAGGATCCCAATAGGTTCCGTATGCACCGAATAAACCAGCCCGCCCTCAACATCCGCATCTGCAATGGAATCATTCAGGATTTCGTCCTCATCCGTCGTAAAGGCATCGTCTGTCACGGTTGGCGCATCGTTGACCGGTTCGATCGTGATTGTCACCAAGGTCGGTCCCGAACTCAGCCGTGTGTCAGTAGCGAGGTACTGAAAGCTGACCGGGGCCGTCGCGTTGAGTGCGGGCTGATAGGTGAAGCTGCCATCTGCCAGCAACGTTAGTTCGCCGGAGTCTGGCGCCAGCTGCAGCAGCGCCTCGAGCTCATCCTCATCAATGTCGCTGTCATTGTCGAGCAGGTTGCCAAACACCGGCAAGTCTTCTATTGCCGTGAACGACTCAGCAGTCCCGACGGGCGGATCATTCACGGGTTGAATCGTAATGCTGATCAGAGCCGTGACCGAGATCTCCCCGTCCGAAATTGCATAAGAGAACGTATCCACGCCATTCTGCTCCGCCTCTGGCACGTAAGTAAATGCCCCATCTTCCGTGAGTGTAATCGTCCCAAGCACGGGCTCGGTTGCCAGCGTTGCCTCGAATACGAGATCGTCGACATCACTATCATTCGCCAGCAAACCATCCACAGCCGCCACCGAGAACGCTGTGTCTTCATCGGTCAGAAAGGCGTCGCCCAACGCAATTGGCGCGTCGTTCTGCGCCACAATCGTGATCAGCACGGACCCAGCCAATGAATCGAGCGCGCCGTCGCTTGCCAGGTACGTGAAGGTCACAGGATCCGTCTGATTGAGCGCTGGCACATAGGTGAAGGCCCCCGACGAATCCAGCTGCAACTGCCCGGTCGCGGGCGACAAAAGAACGCTGAGGCTCAGCACGTCTTGGTCGACATCGCTGTCATTCTCAGACAGGTCTCCCGCCAGCGTGCCATCTTCAAGCACCGTATAGCTGTCAGCTGCGACCACCGGCCTGTCATTCACCGCTTCGACCGTGATCGTGACTGTCGTCGTCACCGATGCCACAGTGCCGTCGAATACCGCGTACGAAAAGACCACATCGCCGACCGCGTCTACTTCCGGCTCAAAGGTAAAACTGCCGTCCGCCTCCAGCGTCAGCGCGCCACTGCCAGGCCCGGTCCCCAGAATCGCGCTGATAGCTTCTTGGTCCAGGTCCGTGTCATTGCTCAGCACGGACCCTGCGATCGCAGTATCCTCGGCTGTGGTGAAGCTGTCTGCCAGTGCCACTGGCGGGTCATTCTGCGGCAGGATCGTCAACGTAATCGTCGCCGACGCCGAAGGTTCCGTCCCATCGGATGCCACAAACACGAAGGAGCGGGACCCGTGATCGTTGCCCGCGGGCACATACGTGAACGCTCCAGTTGCCGCTGCCTCCAGAACGCCGCTAGCCGGTGCCGTCAAGACCATCAGAGCCAGCGCATCACCATCGACATCATCGGCCCCAGCCAGAGCGCCCGGGGCAGGGACAACCAGAGTTGTATCCTCTAGGAGGGTGTAGGTCGCGTCGATCACCGTTGGCGAGTCGTTGACCGGCGTGATGGTAATCACGACGGTTGCGGAGTTCGCAGCACCACTGGGGTCGGTGATGCGATACACAAACTGGTCTGGCCCGTTGGCGTCCGCGTGCGGTTCGTAGCTGAATGCCCCGTCGGCAGCCAGCGACAGCGAACCTTGAGCCGGCGGCGTTACGCTCGCGACCAGCAAACCATCGCCATCCACGTCATTGTCATTGTCCGTGAGATTTCCACTCCACAGGCCATCTTCGTCCACGGTGAAGGCATCCGCACCAGCCTGAGGCGCGTCATTGACGGGCAGCACCGTGATCGTCACCGTAGTCGTGGCGCTCAGTTCGCCATCGCTCACGGTCGCCGTCAACTCAAACGGTCCGTGCGCATCGGCAGGCGGATCAAACGTAAACGTCCCAGCCACCGACTGGCTCGCTGCCCCCGCGACAATGCCAAATTCAAGCGTTGCCGAGTCAATATCCTGCGCAAACGCTGCGAGGTCCGCACTCAGCAGCTGATCCTCGTCGGTGATGAAGGCGGGAGCCTGCAAAAACACCGGCGCGTCGTTCACGGGCTCGATCACAATCGACACCTCGCCGGTATCGCTAAGCGCCCCATCCGAAACCGTGTAGCTGAAGGCCACGTCCGCATTCGCATCCGCGGCTGGCGCGTAGGTAAAAGTCCCATCGCTCGCCACCTCCAGTGTGCCAGTTGCTGGCGCGACCAGCACCTCGAAACTCAGCACGGGGGAATCAACATCCCCGTCATTGGCCCCCAGCGCGACACCGGCAGAGGGCGTCAGCAGCCCATCCTCGCTCATCGTGTAGCTATCTGGCTCGGCCACCGGAGCGTCGGCCACCGCGCTGATCGAGAGCCGCACGGTCGCAAGAGAAGAATTCAGCTGCCCATCAGTGGCCTGGTAACTGAAGCTGTCCTCGCCATAAGCGTTCGCAGTCGGCTCAAACGTAAAGGTACCATCCGCTGCGAGCGTGAGTTCGCCAAGGCTCGGTGGCACCAGCAACGTTGCCGCTAGCTCATCGCCATCGGGATCGTCGTCGTTCAACAGAATCGAGGGCGCCTCCAGAACCACGTCTTCGGTCAGGGTAAAGGCGTCGTCTTCCGCGGTTGGAAGGTCATTATTGCCGCCCACCACAATCGTGACGCTGGCAGTCCGGTCGAACTCCCCGTCACTCACCGTGTACACGAATGACACCTGGCCATCGAAGTTCGCAGCCGGTTCGTAGGTGAAGGCACCAGATGCGGCCAGAGTGAGCGTGCCCTCCACCGGCTCAGTCTGTACCGTGGTCGCCAAGGCGTCATCCTCGACATCATCGTCATTCGACAGAACCCCCGCTTCCGCGGTCACAAAAAGCGTCGTATCCTCCTGCGTCAGGTAGGCATCGGCAAACGGCGTCGGGGCATCGTTAATCGGCTCGACGACCAAACCGATGATCACAGCTGCGGACTGCGCAAGCCCGTCATCCACCGTGGCCGTAAACGCGTCCGCACCGGCAAAATCAGCGTCTGGCACGTAAGTAAAGGCCCCGTCCGCGGCGATCGTGAGCGTCCCGTGCGTCGGCTGCGTCGCCTGCGGCAGCAGTGAGTCGCCATCCACATCCGTGGCCAGCGCCAGCAGCCCGGCTCCCGCGCCCACCTCCAGCGTCGCATCCTCGTTCACCGAAAACGCCAACGCCACAGCCACCGGCGCATCGTTCTCTGCCGTAATCGTCAGCGTGACCGTAGCCGTACGCGAGAGCTGCCCGTCGCTGCAGCTGTAGCTGAAGAAAACCTCGCCGTTCACGTTCTCAGCGGGGACATAGGTAAAGGCACCGTCCGCCACGAGCGTAAGGGTGCCAGTCGCTGGCTCGCTCAGGACCGTCGCCGTCAGCCCATCCCCGTCCACATCATCATCGTTTGCCAACACACCGCTGACCGCCGGGACCGACACCGTTTCGTCCTCCACCAGCGAGTACGCATCCGGCTGCGGAGCTGGCGGGTCGTTGACGGGAATCCCCACCAACGTCACAACCCCCGTCGTGGCGCTGGTCCCATCGTGGGCTGCATAGACAAAGCTGTCCGCGGCATTTTCCTGCGCGTCCGGCGTGTAGGTAAAGGCACCATCGGCCAGCAAGGTCAGCTGCCCCGCTGCCGGAGATTGCACCACCTGCGCCGTCAGCCCGACGCTGTCGATATCGCTGTCATTGGCCAACGGCCCCGCAACGGCAACCACAAGCGCCGTATCTTCCGTAAACGTGTAGCTGTCTGCCATCGTCACCGGAGCGTCATCGGCGGCATTGATCGTGATCGTAAGGATCGCGTGATTTCCCACCGTCAGTCCGTCGCTTGCCTGGTACGTGAACAGCGCTGTACCGCTCGCGTTGTCTGTCGGAATAAACAAAAATGAGCCGTCGGCGCTCAGCGACAGCTGTCCGAGGCTATGATTAGCGTTACTGGTGAGCACCGCAAACAGACCAGGCCCATCCACATCTACATCATTGTCCAAAACCCCACCGGCGAGCGCCGCGATGCTGAGCGTCTCATCCTCGCCCGTCTCATAGGCGTCATTCTCCGAAATCGGCGGGTCATTCAACGCGGTCACCGTCACCGTCACGACCACCGACTCCGAGGCAGCTGCGCCGTCGTGCGTCTGGTAGCTGAAGCTAAACACTCCGGCTTGTTCCGCAGCTGGGACAAAGGTGAAGCTACCATCCGCCAGCAACGTCAGCTCGCCCGTGGCCGGTGCCGTCAGCAGTTGTGCCTGAAGCTCCGGCGAATCGATATCGCTATCGTTCTCCAGGACGCCTGGGGCCGTAACCGTGAGAGTCGCATCCTCATCCAGCTCCCATTCGTCGGCCACGGCCACCGGCGCATCGTTCTCTGCCGTCACCGTGAGCGTCACCAACTGCGTCACCGATACCGTGCCATCGCTCAGCGAGTAGCTGAACTGATCCGAGCCTGCGAAGTTCGCAACCGGCGTGTAGGTAAACGCCCCACTGGCCAGCAACGTCACCGCCCCATGCGCCGGATCCCCCAGCACCGCCGTCTCCAGCGGGTCCAAATCCACGTCACTGTCGTTCGCCTGCAGGTCATCGCTCACGCTGCCGTCTTCCACCAGCACGTAGTTATCAAGTAGCGCGACCGGCGCGTCATTGACCGGCAGAATCACAAACGCCACCGTGCGCACCGGCGAATTCAACGCCCCATCCGTCGCGCGATAGCTGAAGCTGTCGTTCCCAGTCGCATCGGCTACTGGGACGTAGCTGAGCGCGCCAGACGCCGTGAACGTCAGCTG
The DNA here is from genome assembly GCA_003477185.1 of Lentisphaeria bacterium. GTDB lineage: Bacteria > Verrucomicrobiota > Lentisphaeria > JABSQK01 > UBA12247 > UBA12247. The sequence continues at coordinate 7,116 of DMTJ01000346.1, read as the reverse complement.
CCCCGCCGGCATCGTCAGCGCCACAAAGCTCAGTTCGTCCCCGTCCGGGTCCTCATCGTTGGCCAGCGGACCTGGCGGCGCGAGCACCAGCTCAGTATCTTCATCCAAGGTATAGCTGTCGGCCGTTGCTTCCGGCGAATCCGCCCGCGGGTTCACCGTAATCGTCACCAGCGCCGTCACCGTCGTCCCCCCGTCCGTCACGCTGTAGGCGAACACATCCTCGCCAAAGAAATTCGCCACCGGCGTATACGTGTAGGCGCCGGATGCCTCCACCACAATCTCAGCCGTTGCGGACTCCGCAAAAAGCGCAGCCACCAAGGCATCCCCATCCGGATCAGAATCATTCGCCAGCAGCCCGTTTGCCTCGCCGCGGATGAGCGTCGCATCCTCATCCAGCGTTGCGGAGTCCGCAACTGCCACAGGCGGATCTGGCTGCGCGATGATCGCAATCGTCGCCGTCGTCGTCACGCTGAACTCCCCATCGCTGACTTGATAGGTAAACACCACGCCATCGGTTCGGTGCTCACTAGGAGTCAAGGTGAAGGCTCCCGAGCCATCCAACACCAGATTCCCATGCGCCGGCTGATTCAGCGCCGTGTACACCAGCCCGGCGCTGTCGATATCCTGATCCGGCGCCACGCTGTCCACCAGCTGCATGTCTTCGACCACCGTAAACGCATCGGCAATGGCCACCGGCGGGTCATTGACCGGCTCGATCGTAATCGTCACCGTTGCGGAGTCCGCAATCCCGCCGTCCACGACGGAATAGATGAACACATCCTCACCGTTGAAATCCGCCACCGGCGCGTAGGTGAAAGTACCATCAGAGGAAAGGATAAGGGTTCCAAAAGGTTCCGTATGCACTGAATAAACCAGCCCACCTTCGAGATCTTCATCCGCAATGGAGTCGTTCAGGGTTTCATCTTCATCGATCGTAAAGGCGACGTCGGTAACCGTGGGCGGGTCATTCACCGGCTCGATCGTAATCGTCACCGTTGCGGAGTCCGCAAACTCCCCGTCGAAGACCCGATAGAGAAAGCTGTAGCTGCCGGATTGGTCGCTGGGGGCGAGAAAGGTGTAGGCCCCGGTCTCAGCGAAAGTGAGAGCGCCAGCAACCGGATCCGAGAGCTTGATAAAGGTAAGGCCACCTTCAGGGTCGAAATCGTTGCTGGCTACGGAGTTGACGAGCAGGATGTCTTCCTCGCCGGTGTGGGAGTCGGCGACAGCCTGCGGCGGGTCGTTCTCTGGCGTGAACGTGAAGGTGACCGTTGCGGAGTCCACAAACTCTTCGTCTGCAATCCGATACAGAAAGGAGTCTGAGCCATCGAAGTGCAGGTTGGGCTGGTAGGCAAAGTTGCCATCGGCAAAAATGAGCGTGCCATTGGTGGGTTCGCTGAGCTTGGTGACCACCAGCGCGCTGTCCGGATCGACGTCGTTATCGACCACGCTGCCCGCGATCGGCTGGTCTTCCAGAGCCGTGTAGCTGTCATCCACGGCGTCCGGCGGGTCGTTTTGTGGGGTAAGCGTGATCGTCACCAGCCCGGTCAGGCTGTGCGCGCCGTCAGTCACGCGGTAGCTGAAGGAGATGTCACCGGTGACATTCTCCGCCGGATTATAGGTGAAGCTACCGTCTGCGATCAGCTCGACCGCGCCTGACGGCGGATCTAGCTCGACAGCATAGCTAAGGCCGCCTTCGACGTCTGCATCGGCGACGGATCCGCTTGCTGGCGTATCCTCGAGCACAGTGAAGGTATCGTTCGTGATCACGGGCGCGTCGTTCACCGGGTCAATCTGGATCGTGAGAGTCGAGGTGATGGTGAAGCTGCCATCGGAAATGCTGTAGTGAACCGTCTCGTTGCCGAACAGATTCTCGCTGGGCGTGTAGCTAAAGCCGCCCGTGGTGTCCACCACCAGCGTTCCCAACGTGGTGGCCGACGCGCTGTAGACGAGCGCCCCGTGCTGGTCGTCGGTATCGTTCGTGGCCAGCGAGCCGGAGACAGGCTGATCTTCGTCGGTGGTCACGCTGTCCGCCACGGCCACGGCAGGATCGTTGACCGGGCTGATGCTGAGACTGACAGTGTTGCTGACAGTGTACTCGACGTCTGAGACGGCATAGCGGAAGCTGTCCGCGCCGTTGAAATCCCCGTCTGGCTCGTAGGTAAAGGAGCCGTCTGCCAGCAAAGTGAGCGTGCCGGAACCAGGGCCTTCCACCACGCTGTGAGTGAGTACGGCCGTGTCGAGATCAGAAGAGGGCAGGGTGCCAGACACTGGCTCATCCTCAGACGTTGTCACGCTCAAAGCCTCTGCCAGCGGCGGATCGTTCACCGGGTCCACCTGCATGGTAAGTGCTGCGCTGACGGTATGCTCAGTGTCGGTCACGGTGTAGAGCAGCTGCTCGAGCCCAGTCGCATTCTCGTTCGGGGTGTAGGTGAAGCTGCCATCCGGCAACAAGACCACCGAACCAAATGCCGCCGGCGTGACGCTGATGTAGAGAAGCCCACCTTCCACATCGAAGTCGTTGGCCGAGAGGTCGCCAGGGAGCGGGGTGTCTTCCGCGGTGGTATAGCTGTCGGCGGTCAGCTCGGGAACATCGTTTACGGGCGACATGGTGATGGTGGCGGTTGCGGAGACCGAAACCATCTCATCGCTGACCGAGTAGGTGAGGAAGACGGTGTCAGTCGCGTTCTCAACAGGCACGTAAGTGAGCGAGCCGTCTGCCTCAAACGTGAATGAGCCGGTCGCGGGGCCAAGCACAAGGCTGGCCGAGAGCGAGTCGAGGTCGACATCGGAGTCGTTCGCCAGCAAGTCGGCAAACAAGACGGAATCCTCGGGAAAGGTGATGGACTCGCCGACTACCGTCGGGGGATCATTCACCGGCGTGATCGTGATGGTAACGGTTGCGGAGTCCGCAAGATCGGTGTCGCTGACCGAGTAGCTGAAGCTGACCTCGCCATTGTCGTTTTCCGCGGGTGTGTAGGTGAACGCACCGGACGGGAGCAGCGTCAGGTCTCCCCGTGGTGGCGGGGTAACGACAGAGACGGTCAGCACGTCGCCTTCGTCTGGATCTGCGTCATTCGCCAGAACGTCATCAGAAACCGCAGTGTCCTCGTCGGTGGTATAACCGTCCGCTGTAGCCTGGGGCGGGTCGTTCACCGGGGTGATGGTGATGGTCACAGTGCTGGTGGCGGAGAGATTGCCATCATCTGCTGCGTAGATAAAGCTGATCTCGCCGGCAGCATTCAGCGGCGGGCTAAAGGTGAAGGAGCCGTCGGCGGCAACCGTGGCAGTGCCGGTAGCGGGGGCAGTGGCCAGCGACGCGGTCATCGGGTCGGTATCGACGTCGTTATCCAGCAGCCCGGGGGCCGCGACGAAGAGCTCGGTGTCTTCGGCGATGGTGTAGCTGTCCGGGTTTGCGGTTGGTGGGCCATTCACATTCCAGGTCAACGACGCGGCGGTGATGCCGTGAGTCGCCCGATCTAGAGTCGGCAGGAAGTCGTCCGCGTTCGGCGCGCCACTGCCCACAGTTGCGACGGCGTAGGGCGTCACCTGGCTCAGCACCAGGGTAATAGGCGTGACGCCGCTCAGCTCGCCTAGCTGAATCACCCCAACAAAGTAGCCGCTCGCCGCTTCATCCAGGCCGGATAGGTCTGCGGTAGTAATGATCTGGTCGGCACCGTTGCGCACTTCCGCGGTGTAATTTGCGAGGTTCGCAGCGGTGAGCAGGGCATCCGTGTGGTCCAACGCGGGCGCACCCGCCGAGCCAAGCTCGAGCCAGATGATGTCCGCCAGCGCTGGCATGGCCAGAAGCAGCGCCAGCCCCAACAGGCGCCACCCGCGGAGCCGCGTTCGACCAGGGTCAGTCATCTGCGGACTCCGAGGGAGTCAATAGCGGAGCAAAGAGCAAGGGATCAGTGCCGAACGCGGGTCGCGCCGTGCCCCTCCACCAGGCGAACACGATCGCCTACATTGAAGTACACGTCCGCCTCCTGCACCACGACAAGCGCCGCTCCAGAATCCAGGCGCACGGTAATCTCCAGCGCTTGCTTCTGCGTCAGGCGCTCTTCCGCTGCGGCTCCGCCCACACCGCCCAGCAGGCCGCCGAGCACGGATCCGAGCTTGGCGGAATCATTGTGATTGCTGACGGTCGAGCCGGCCACGCCGCCCGCAATTGCCCCGATCATGGCACCGGTTCCAGATTTCTTGCCCTCGATCAGCACGTTAGCGACATGCGTCACCGTGCCCATTTTGACGCTGTGAGCCTGGCGGGCTTGGTCGTGGGTGTAGACTTTTCCGGAACGGCTGGAGACACAACCGACGAGTAACAGAGCGGAGAGAATCAGAATTGTGAGAGCTTTCATACGCGCGCGGACCTTTGTTTTTTGCGGGGATTTAATCGGTAAGACCGTAACGGTACCTGAGAGTTGCTGATGTTGCAAGATTTGCCAGCTGCAGCATCGGCCTTATGGTTCGAGGGTGCTCCGGTAGCTCAGGGGATAGAGCAACGGTCTTCTAAACCGTCGGTCGCTGGTTCGATCCCAGCCCGGAGTGCCATTCTTACCTACGATGCCGACCCGCCAAATCTTACCCGCGCGTCCCTACCTTCCGTGTGCTTTCGCGCTTTCCGTGGTTAGAAGAGATGCCCTACGGCACTCGCGGTTTCGTTTCCTCACCGGCCTTCACGGGGTAAAGCGCGCCTTTGGCATCGAGTTCCCGGACCAGCGCTGCAACCATCGTCTGCAATTTTTCCGGATGCTCTGCCGCCAGGTCATTCGATTCCGTCAGGTCTGCATCCAAATTGAACAGCGCGTAGCGGGCCTCGTCCTCGAAATATTCATAGCGGACCTTCCAGCCGTCTTTCAAATAGCTGCTGAAGTAGCTGTTCTTTCCGCCGCGCGGATGCGGAAAGTGAGACAGGAACTCGTTGCGATGCGCTGGATCCTCAGCGCCACTCAGCAGCTTCGCCAGATTCTGGCCGTCGACCGGGTAGTCCGCGGGCACCTTGGCGTTGACCAGCGCAGCGATCGTCGGGAACAGATCAAAACAGGCGCCTACCGCATCGGTCCGGAATCTCCCAGCCGCGATCGGCATCTTCTGCTGCCAGGTGTTGGCTGGATTCGGCTTGGCCCAGGCGGCGATAAACGGAACGCGAATCCCGCCTTCCCACTTGGATCCCTTCTTGCCGCGAAGCGGAGCACTCGAGCCAATCGTATGATAGCTGCCCAGCGGGGCATCGGAGCCGTTGTCGCCGAGGAAAAAGATGAGCGTATTCTCCGCCACGCCCTTGGCCTGCAAATGATCCAGCAGGTCGCCGAGCGATTTATCCATCCCCTCAATCAGGGTGGCAAAGGCCTGCGCATGCTTCTTCTTGCCGGCGGTATAGTTCGCCGCAAAGCGTGGGTCAGAATGAAACGGCGCATGGACCGCGTAGTGCGACATGTGCAGGAAGAACGGCTGATCCGTCGCCAGCACTTGGTCGATTTCCGCCTTGGCCTCGATCGTGAGCGCCTCGCTAAGAAACGTGTCGCTGCCATGATATTTCTCCAGATGCGGCACATCATGAAAGCTCCCTCTGGCGTAATTCTTTTTGCCATAGTAACTGCCCGGTTGCCCGGCGGCTGTGCCGCCCACATTCACATCGAATCCCAGATTCCGCGGCTCCGCCCCCTCTGAGCCGACCGGGCCAAAGTGCGCCTTGCCGATATGAATCGTGGTATATCCCGACTGCTTCAACATCGCTGGCAGCGTCAACTGCCCGTTGACCAAGCCGGTCCAGCCCCATTTTGGCGGGCCGTTTGGCCCTCCGTTATTCTTGGTCGGTGCGATCCAGTTGGTGGTGTGGTGCCGGGCCGAGTTTTGCCCGGTCATGATCGAAACCCGTGATGGCGAGCAGACCGTATGCGAATAGAAGCTACTGAACCGAATCCCCTGCGCCGCGAGCCGCTCCATGCTCGGCGTGCGATACCAGTCATTCAAAGGATGACGAACGGGCTCGCCATCATCACCAGCCACGAACGGAACCGAGGTATCCATCAGCCCCATGTCATCCACCAGAAACACCACAATATTTGGCAGCCCTTTCCCGGCTCCGGCTGGTGCGGACCACCTGACCATCTTCTTTGCGGGCTTCAGTGGAACAGCGGGCACCGCGCTCTCAACCGGCGCGCCAGCGCGTCCAGCCGCAAATAGCCTGGCGGTGGCCACCACCGAATCGTAGACCTGCACGTTTGCCAACTGCATGCCATAGGTCTGATTCTTTGCCCGGTTGGCGCCAAGCACCACCTCCGCAAGCTCCACCGCCTTGCGATGGCTAAGCGTAGCAAAGTCCCCGACGCTGCCGCCTTCGGCAGACACCGTGAGCGTCAAAGCGCTCCCATCCGCACTGCTCAGCACCACGTTGTACCAGGTGTCGGCCTGATGAGCGCCTTCGACATAGGTACTCACTTGGCCAGCTCCCTTCCCCGAACGAATCGCCAGGCGCCCGCCCTTTGTGGCATCGCTCTGAAACTGCCACGACGTCTCAGTCCCCGTCGTATGGCTAGAGAACAGCCCTTGATAGCTCCCGCTCTGGCTCACTTCGGCGGTCTTCATCCAGAACGACACCGTAAACGTTTTCAGGTCGGCACTATCTGCCACCAGATAATTCGCGCCTGCGGGTTTGCTTGCCGCCGTGAACACCGCCGTTCCGTCGCCCAGCCTGACCGGCCCCTTCTTCGCCAGCGCCTTCCCGCCCGGTACGCGATTATCCAGCGGAACCCCGTCACCAAAGTCATAGTGCGCGACCAAGCCGCCTTGTACGGAGACCGCCAACAGAATTCCGAGACATGCCAACACTGCTATTTTCATCATCATTCTCCTAACCCTCTGCTTCTCGTTGCTCAGCCGAACATTCGCAGTTCCAGCGAATATAGCAATCTCTGCCGGAGCCCTGTGTGGAGAGGCCGGGGTAACGGCAGCCAGACAGCAAAAAGATCGACTCCAGTCGACTGCAATCGATGGGATCGACTTGAGTCGATCCTTTGAACGCTGCCAGATGGCTTCTTAGCGGCCGCCATCACACCCGATTACGGTGAACTTTGGGGCTCGGCGCGACGCCGTCACGCCGCAAGGTGGGACCGC
>DMTJ01000187.1 GCA_003477185.1 Lentisphaeria bacterium | reverse complement strand
GGCTGGTGGCGAGACCTTCCGCTCGAGCGCAGCATCACCATGCATGAAATGGACCCGGGCGGGCCCGTAGTCACACGGGAGCGAATCGCGGAGGGCCCACAGGCCAAGATTCGCTTCGCGAGAGTCGCACAGAAACTCGGCCAAGAAGGCATGCATCTATCCTACGGCTTCACCGTGGCTGCGGACCAAAAGTCTGCGCCAGTCCCAACCGTGACTCTCTACACCTTGCTGGCAGACAATAACGGAATGAGAGAGCTCGTGACACACACCGACTCTCCTGCCTCGGTGCAGATGGTAAACGGCCAAGGCACCATTCACAGCCAGGTACGCCTGCCCCCTGAAGTTCAACTCTCAAGACCCGCCGTTGACGACACCGAGAGTAGGCATCTGGTCTTTTGGCGGCTGGAACTGCGCTATGGCGAGCACGTCGCTTCGGAGTTTAGCTCCCCGGATTCGCGGGTTGCAAGAACTCTGGCGGAGAATTGGTGGCTGAAGAAGTAGCTCGGGGTAAGTTCCAGCCAACGGCAAAAAGGATGCTGTAAACGAGCAGCAGCCGGGCGGTGGCACCAAGCGTTTGGTTTAGTGGGCGACCGGTTTCACGCCAGACAGCGCGCACGAGCGGAACGATAGCTAGAACGCAGGCGAGTGAGGCGATCGCCACCGCGTGGTGGCTGCCGCTTCGCAGAATCAGCACCACGGGAACCAGCGCCGCTGCGATCAGTGCCACCGTGTAATGGATGCGGCCGTAGGTTCGCCCCCACATGACGATGAGGGTACGCTTGTGGGCCGCGAGGTCTGTCTCCAGGTCGCGCAGATTGTTGACGGTAAGGATCGCGACAGAGAGAAAGCCGGGGCCAAAGCCTGCAATGATCGCATCTGTACTCCAGGAGTCGGTCATGATGTAATGCGTCCCCCCTACGGCTACGGGGCCGAAGTAGATGAAGGCGGCTACGTCTCCCAGGCCGTTGTACCCCAGCGGGAAGGGGCCGCCTGTGTAGCAGATGGCGGTGATGACCGCGGTCACGAGAATAATCACCACCGGCAGCCCGCCACGCTGGATCATGGCCAGCGCGATCAGGCTGGCAATGCCGAAACAGAGGCCCGCGGCGCGGCGCACTGCAGCGGGGGAAATCAGCCCAGATTGGGTGACCCGCACGGGCCCAAGGCGGTCTGGGGTGTCCGCACCTTTCTTGGCGTCGAAGTAGTCATTGGCAAGGTTGCAGCCAATCTGCAGCGCCAACGCAAATAACAAGCACAGGGCGGCAAACAGCCAGTTTAATGCGGACTCCGCAAAAGCGAGAGCGGCACCGATCAACACAGGCGCAAATCCGGCCCAAAGAGTTTTGGGGCGGATTGCCTGGATCCACGGCAGGGTCACCCAGGGGCCTGCTTCAGCAGTGCTTGCAAGGCAGGGCGCAAGGCGTCAGTGCCCTCTTCCAGCACGGCGCAGACCGGGAAGATCGGCAAGCTCAGAGCCTCCCGCAGTTCGGCGAGGTTCTCGGCAGCGTCGTCTCCGTCGGTCTTGTTCGCCACCACGATGCTGGGGCGATCGCTAAGGCCTGGCAGGTAGTGCTCCAGCTCGGCCTGCAGAGAACGAAATGCATCGAGCGGTGAGATACCGTCTATGGCCGAAAGATCAAGTACGTAGGCCAGAACGTGTGTGCGTTCGATGTGACGCAGGAACTCGTGTCCTAGGCCAACATTAAGATGGGCCCCTTCGATCAGGCCGGGAATATCGGCGATGGTCAGAGTCTTGTAGTCTGGGAGATTCATCACACCAACGTTGGGCGTGAGCGTCGTAAACGGATACGCCCCCGTTTCTGGATCGGCGCCGGTAAGCGCCGAGAGTAGCGTGGACTTTCCCGCATTGGGATAGCCGACGAGGCCGACGCCAGCCACAATCTTGAGTTCTAGGTCTAGGGCAGCTGCGCCGCCCTCTTTTCCCTCTGTGGCGTCGCGGGGCACCCGATTGGTGCTGCTCGCGAAAGAACGATTCCCGACGCCGCCTACTCCGCCTTCCGCCGCTACGTACTCGTCCCCGTCATGCTCGAGATCAGCAAGCAGAGCGCCATCCTCAGGATCAGTCACAAGGGTCCCGATGGGGACCTTGATCACGACGTCTTGGCCGTTCCTGCCTTGCAGTCCCTTCCCGCCGCCGGGCCGACCGTTCTCGGCCTCATAGTGACTGAGATATTTCAGTGCGGCGAGGCAGGAGACGTTCTCGTTTGCGCGGAGGACCACAGAGCCGCCCCCACCACCATTTCCGCCGTCGGGACCGCCTCTCGGCAGGTTCCGTTCGCGACGAAAACTTACAACCCCGTTGCCACCGTTACCGGCTGTGACTTGAATAGATACACGATCAACAAACATGGAACTGTGAGCCGGATTCCGGCCCTCCGAGTTAAGCAGCCCGATGGGCTATTGGGTGGCGCGGGCGCGGGTAACTTTCCCGGTCTCTAGATTCCGCAGGTAGACGTGGGATGCCTTCTGGCCGAGCACTTTGTACTCGCGTGAACCCAGTGTCAGCAACTCTCCTTTTCGAGCCAGGAATACGGTTCCCTTCCGACTTTGGAACCCGAATAGCTGGCTATCCGCGTTCGACGTGTCTCGGCTCGCCTGCGGCCGTGGTGCCGAGAACGACCTGCGGCTGACCTGCACGCCGCGTACGCCGAGTGCCACGCCGTAGCTCACAGTGCGAAAGCTCGCAGGGCGAGCGGGATGAAAAATGACGGACCCGTTGGCCTTTTGCTCGATCCGCGGCGCGGAGTACGAATCCGGCACGAGATGGCGATCGCTGACGACGATGCCGCCGGCAAACGCGGGGAGAGCAAGTAAGAGAATGACTGTGGTGACTTTCATGCCGTTACTATAGCGCTATTCCACGGCTTTCCCGGTTGAATCGTAACACCAGCGAATTCTTGTAGTAGTACGGGTGGTCTTTGTGTGTCAGAACTGCCTGCGATGCACAGTTCCCCTCACTGCCTGACGATTATTACGATGGAACTCATGATGAGCAACTGGCTCCGAATTGCGATGTTCGCATCGCTGGCCGCACTGTCCGCGCATGCGCAGCGACTGGTGGTGGACGGCGCGCTGGATTTCGGGCTGGTGACAGCCGACCTGCGGGTCGAGCGACAGCTACGGCTGCGCAATGCTGGCAAAAAACCGCTGCGGATCAGCCGCGTTCAGGTGAGTTGTGGCTGCCTGGCGGCTGAGTTGAAGAACGAGCGCCTGGCTCCTGGAGAGGAAACCCTGCTCGTGATCCAGCTGGATGCATCGCAGGTGAGCGGGCATTTCGAGCGGTCGCTGCGCATCGTCTCGAACGATCTCGAACAGGCAGGACACTTTGTGCGGATTCGCGGCGAAGTGGCGGTTGCAACGGGGCCAAGCCAGGCGACCGAAGCGGTTGATGAGTCGGGCTGGCGTCCACGTGAGGTGCTGATCAAGGTGGCGGCGCCGATGCGATCCATGGCGGATCTGGCCTGCGATTTGCAATGCGATAGCGGCGCATCCGTCCACCGAGCCGGTGGCTGGATCTGCCTCACCCTGAAGGACGATGAATCGGTGACCGCGGCGCTGCGCCGGCTCAGTAAGCACGCCGAGGTGCTCTACGCCCAACCGAACTACGTCTACGAACCAAGAGAAGTGCCGAACGATCCTGACTTCGGGATTCAGTGGGCGCTGCAGAATACTGGACAGGCGATCGGTACGGGCCAGAACGCTCAGGGCGTGCCCGGCGCAGATATGCAGGTTCTGGCTGCCTGGGAGCTCAACCAGGGCGCAAGCGGGGGCAATGGCGCGATCGTGGCTGTGCTAGATAACGGGGTCGATTATACACACCCAGAGCTCAACGGCCAGATGTGGGATGGCACAAACTGCCTCGACCACAACGGAGATCCGTTGGGCGACTGCATTCATGGTTACGACTACTCCACGTCACTGGGGGATACGGACCCGATGCCGGTGTCCAGCGATCACGGCACACACGTGGCTGGGGTGATCGGCGCGGCCGCCAACAACGGGATCGGAATCGCTGGAATTGCGCCCAATACTAAAATTATGGCCGTACGCTCGTCCAACTACTCGTCAGTCGACTTCGTCAAGGGCATCTACTTTGCGGCCCACAACGGCGCGACGGTGATCAACGCGAGCTGGGGCTATGCCGCCTCGACCTGCCAGACGATCCGCGATGAAGGGCAGACGACTTTGCCGATCGGGGATCGCGCGCTGTATGACGCGATTGCCGATTTCCCGGGGCTTTTCGTGGGCGCAGCGGGCAATTCTAACCGGGAGCACAACGGCAGCAGCTGGTTCGATTCGACTGATTACGGGCACACCGTGGCAGGCTGCTGGGATGCCCTACCGAATGTCTTCAATGTGGGCGCCAGCGATAATCATGACACGCGCTGGACGAGCTCAGACTGGGGCCTCTATGTGGACATCCTGGCGCCCGGCAAGAGCATCTACAGCCTCTCTGTAGACGAAAAGTATGTACAGAAATCGGGGACATCGATGGCGGCACCGCAAGCAGCAGCAGTGGCAGCTCTGATTTGGGGATTTCGACCAGAGCTGACGGTTGCGGATGTGCGTGAATATCTATTTCAGGGCGGAGAGTGCATCGCCACCACGAGCCCCTACTTCACCTCTGACGACGCCTACTGCGGCGCTGGATTTGCGAAGCGACTCAATGCCTATCGCCCGTTGGCCACGTTGGATACGCCCACCGTGACCAAACTGCGAGCTTACACAGATTCTACCCTGACGGTGGAGATCACAGATGGCGGTGCAATCGACGGCGGCCAGCCCTACTGGACCTGGGATCCGCCGCAAGGGCAGGGCC
>DMTJ01000368.1 GCA_003477185.1 Lentisphaeria bacterium | reverse complement strand
GCTGGGTAAGCGAGTGGACTACTCCGGTCGTTCCGTGATCGTTGTGGGGCCGGAGCTCAAGCTGCATCAGTGTGGTCTGCCGAAGAAGATGGCGTTGACTTTGTTCGAGCCGTTCATCATTCGTCGTTTGAAGGAACTGGGCTACGTACACACTGTTCGCAGTGCCAAGAAGATGATTGAGCGCGGAGCCACAGAGGTCTGGGACATCCTCGAGGATGTGACCAAGGGGCACCCGATCATGCTCAACCGGGCACCGACTCTGCATCGACTGTCGATTCAGGCATTCGATCCGATTCTGATCGAAGGCCGCGCAATCCGTCTTCATCCGCTTGTCTGTTCTGCGTACAACGCCGACTTCGACGGGGATCAGATGGCTGTGCATATCCCGCTTTCAAACGAGGCACAGCTTGAGACCAAGCTGCTGATGTTGGCACCGTACAACATCTTCAAACCATCGGATGGCAAGCCAGTGGCTACGCCTTCGCAGGACATTACACTCGGCTCCTATTTCCTCACTTATGCGAAGCCTGGGTCGTTGGATGTAGAGGCGAAATCCCTCCGGATCTTTAAAGACTCATGGGAAGCCATGCGGGCCTACGACAGCGGCCGCGTTCAGATTCACGCGCCAATTGCATTGTGGAATCCCGACTTCGGCGTGGAGTCTCCCAACGGAGACCACACACAGCGCTTGCTGGTGACCACTGCTGGACGCTGTATCTTCAACGAGATTGTTCCGGGCGGCCTTGGTTTCTTCAATGACATCGGCAAGAAGGGGACCCTTTCCGAGTTGGTGGCTATTGCCTACACCCAGCTTGGTTTGGATATCACGGTCGAGTTCCTCGACGACCTCAAGGATCTTGGGTACAAATTTGCCACCAAGGCTGGCTTCTCTATCGCGATCGTGGATATGATTATCCCCAAAGAGAAGAAAGAATTCCTCGAGATTGCGCAAACAGAGCTGGTCACGGTCCGTGAGCAGTATCAGCAGGGCGTGATAACCAATGGCGAGCGGTACAACAAGTGCATCGACATTTGGACCCACGCGAACACGCAGATCGCGAACCGCCTGTTCGATACACTTGAACGGAACAATGGTCTGAGCGAAATCAACCCGGTCTGGGCAATGCTTGACTCCCGCGCTCGCGGTAGTAAGGACCAGATCCGTCAGCTGGCTGGAATGCGTGGCCTGATGGCCAAGCCATCTGGTGAGATCATCGAGCGTCCAATCCTCGCTAACTTTCGCGAAGGACTGTCGGTCCTCGAGTTCTTTATTAGCTCGCATGGTGCTCGTAAGGGACTTGCGGATACAGCTCTAAAGACCGCGGACTCCGGGTACATGACTCGGAAGCTTGTCGACGTGGCCCATGACGTGATCTGCGTCGAGCACGATTGCTTGACGACGCAGGGCATCTGGGTCCGTCCGATCCGTGAAGGCGATGAGGAGATGCTGCCAATTGAGGATCGGATCATTGGTCGCTATAGCGCTGACGATATCCGTAACCCCAAGAGCGCTGAGGATGAACTGCTCGTTGCCGCTGGCGAAGAAATCGTCGAGAGTATCGCGTTGGAGATCAAGGATTGCTCGATTGACCGCGTGCGAATTCGCTCCGTTCTGACTTGTCAGAGTGATGATGGTGTCTGCGCCAAGTGCTACGGCCGAAATCTTGCCAATGACGAGATTACTAAGGAAGGTGACGCGATTGGGATTATCGCCGCACAGTCCATCGGTGAGCCGGGTACTCAGTTGACCATGCGTACCTTCCATCATGGTGGTACTGCTACGGTGACGACCACCAACCCGTTCCACAAGGCACGGACCGCTGGTGTACTGAAGTTGGATGATGCGCGTACTGTGCAGGATTCCGAAGGAAATCTCATCGTGCTGAACAAGACGGCTTCGGTCATGTTGTGCGACAAGAACGGTTTCGAGCAAGAGCGGTACCCGCTCGTCGCTGGTGCCGTCATCCTAAAGAAGGAAGGCGACACGATTGCCGAAGACGAAGTCTTCGTGAAGTGGGACCAGTACAACATTCCGATTATCACCGAGCGTGGTGGTAAGATCCAGTTCGCCGATCTGGTGGAAGGGATCACAATGAAGGAAGAGATCAACGAAGCGACCGGCACTAAGGAAATTAGTGTGCTGGATCATCGTGATGACCTGCTGCCACAAATCCTGATCATGGACAAAGATGGCGAGATGCTGTATCACGTCTCGATTCCCTCTGGCGCCCATATCATGGTGGAAGACGGGAAGACCGTGACTGCTGGCCAGACTCTGGCCCGTACGCCACGTCAATCTGCTAAAACCAAGGATATCACCGGTGGTTTGCCCCGTGTTGCCGAGCTCTTCGAAGCACGCCGTCCGAAGGAAGCCGCCGAGATCGCACGCATCGATGGTGCAATCCAAGTGGGTGGCTTTGTCCGGGATAAGCGACAGATCTTGATTCGTGACACTGAGAACAACGTCACTGAGGAGCACTTGCTCCCTGCTGAGAAGCAGATCGCCGTCTTCGAAGGCGAGTACGTGAAAAAGGGCCAGCCGCTTACGGAAGGCGCCGTTGTTCCCCACGAGATTCTTGAGGTCTGCGGACCTCAAGACCTGCAGGAATACCTCGTGAACGAGATTCAGGAAGTGTACCGCCTGCAAGGCGTGGAGATCAACGACAAACATGTCGAAGTGATTGTGCGCCAAATGTTGCAGAAGGTGCGCATCTCTGAGCCAGGGAGTACGTCCTTTCTCTACGGTGAGCAGATCGAACGTGATACCTTCGTGATTGAGAACCAACGGGTTATCGCTGAAGGTGGGCAACCAGCCGAAGCGCAGCCCATTCTGCTTGGTATCACCAAGGCCGCCCTGGAAACGGAGAGCTTCATTTCGGCAGCTTCCTTCCAGGACACGACACGTATCCTGACTGACGCAGCGACTCTCGGCAAGAGCGACCCGTTGCGTGGCTTTAAGGAGAACGTGATCATGGGCCATCTGATCCCGGCAGGAACTGGCTATCATAAGATGCAGAAGGTGCGTTACAAAAAGGTTGGCCGCGAGGTCTCTGCAAGTGACTCAGCAGAAGGCGGAAACTATGATAACGACACTGCCGTACGCGATGCAATCGCCAAGCTTGGCTTGGATGATGTAATTTAGCGAAAACTGATAAATGGTATCGAGATGAAGCGGCGCTGGCGAGAAATTGTCAGCGCCGTTTTTGTGTCTGTGTATTGAATTCAGCACCATTCGCGGTAGGGTCAAAGAGAGTGTAATAGTCGGGCCGCGAGACGGCTAGGAAGAGGGAACGGAGACCGATTGTATGGATGATGCGTACGTGATCGACTTGCTGGTGCATAAAGGCGTGCTCACGGACGCTGAGGCAAGCAGAGCGAAGAACATGCAGATCGACACTCCCGATCGCCCCATTGTAGAGTGTCTGGTTGAACTTGAGATCCTGGAAGAAAATGACTTCTACGAGCTGATTGCCCAAGAGTATGGGATGGAGTTCATGAGCCTGACGGATTACAAGATTCCGCCAGACGTGCTGTCTGCTTTGGACGGCGATACCGTTCGGCGCTTTCGCGTGATTCCGATTATGCACCATGAGCACATGTTACGTGTAGGAGTTGCAGACCCTACGGACTTTGAGAGCATTGATGCTGTTCGCTGTTTCCTGCCCAATGAGGACATCGAGCCGGTTATCTGTAAGCAGGCTGATATTGAGCGCGTGATTAAGATCAATTACTCCTCCGCCGAGGATAAAATGACCGAGGTGATCAGCGACGTGACCGCGTCACTTACGACCGTGACCCAGGACCTTGACGAAGATCCTCAAGATGACCAAGCGGAAGAGTCAAGTCTCATTCGTCTGGTCGGGATGCTTATCATCGAAGCCTACCGCAACAGCGCTAGTGACATTCACTTAGAACCTCTGGAGAAGCGCTTTCGGGTTCGCTATCGAATTGACGGCGTGCTGCAAGAGTTCGACAACCCGCCCAAGTATCTCCAGGCCGCAATTCTTCAGCGTATCAAGATCATGGCCAAGCTCGATATTACCGAGAAGCGGGTACCACAGGATGGGAGAATTAACTTCAAGTTTCCGGGCAAAGAGATCGACCTGCGCGTGTCTTCGGTTCCCACTGTGTATGGCGAGTCCATCGTTATGCGTATTCTGGATAAAAGCAGCATCATGCTGGGGATTGCCGAACTGGGCTTCTTCAGTGACGATCAAGTGCTGATCGACCGGATCCTGTCGTTTCCCGACGGAATCTTCCTAGTGACGGGTCCGACTGGATCAGGAAAGACGACCTCCCTTTACGCCTTTCTCAACACCATCAACACTCCGAACCGCAAGATCATCACCGCAGAGGATCCGGTGGAGTACGATCTCCCTGGTATCAATCAGGTCCAATGTGACAAGTCAATCGGGATGACTTTTGCTCTCGCGTTGCGTGCCATGCTTCGCCAGGCACCCAACATTATCATGGTGGGGGAGATTCGGGATATCGAGACAGGAGCCATCGCCATTAATGCAGCCCTGACCGGGCATCTCGTGTTCAGCACTCTGCATACGAACGATGCGCCCAGTGCCATTACTCGTCTACTCGACATGGGCATCAAGCCTTTCTTGGTCGCATCCGGTGTGAAGGCAGTTATGGCTCAGCGCCTAGGACGGCGCATTTGCAAGAACTGTAAGCGAGAAGTAGAGCCTGAGCCAGAAGAACTGCGCCTGCTTGAACTTGACGCCGATTTCTTTAAAGATACCACACTGTTGAAGGGTGCAGGCTGTGGCTCATGCAGCAATGGCTACAAAGGCCGCCTAGGCTTCTATGAAATTATGATGGTGACTGAGGAGATCATTCCCATGATCTTTGCCGGCTCACCATCAGATGAAATTAAGGCACGAGCCCGTGAGCTTGGTATGCGGACATTGCGTGACGACGGGACTCGCAAAGCACAAGCCGGGTCAACCACGTTGGAAGAAGTCATCCGCGTGACTAAGGGCGACAGCGAGGAAGAGGAGTAGACCCCATATGGACGTCGGTTCGGATATTAGTGCCTTCTGGCACATTTTGCTGGACAACCAAGTAGCCACCGAGATACAACTCGAAGAGGCGTATGAGGAGCATCAGCGCACGAACATCCCGTTTGATAAGATTCTCTATAACTTCGGGATTATTTCCGAATCCGAGATGCTTAAGCTCATCGCGGTAGCCCTCGGTACTCAGTTCTATGACATGAACAAAGTGGCAGTCAAGCCCGACGCCATAGATTGCGTACCGAGCATGGTGGCTAGGCAATATCGCATTCTGCCACTCTATGTAGAAAAAGAAACGCTGCACATCGTCGCTGCCGACCCGATGGACTATCAGACGATGGACGAGCTGGGCTACGTGCTGGGGATGGATGTGCGCATTAACGTCGCCCAGCCAGACATGATCATGGCGAGCATCGAGAAATATTTTCCGGAAGACGAGGCGAGCGAAGGCAACCTCAGAAGTATCATTGCTGATATGGAGAAGCTCGCCCCCGACGCTGTGTACGATGACGATGATGAGGAAGACGAGGAAGATTTGGCGAACGCCACTCCCATCGTGCGATTCGTAAATGTGATCTTGGCCCAAGGCGTGAAGGATCGTGCCAGCGATATTCATTTCGAGCCGTTTGCCGAGGAATTCCGCATCCGCTACCGCATCGACGGTACGCTTTATGAGATGCAGCCGCCGCCTATCCATCTGGCGATTCCGGTGATCTCACGGGTGAAGGTTCTCTCCGGCCTGGATATCTCGGAATCTCGTAAGCCGCAGGATGGTCGTATCGAACTGCGCATCTCTGGAAAGCGCATCGACCTGCGTGTGTCCTCACTACCTACGCAGTACGGTGAAAGCGTCGTGCTT
>DMTJ01000474.1 GCA_003477185.1 Lentisphaeria bacterium | reverse complement strand
CGGGCATCCGGAAGTCAGCAGATCAAAGGCGCGTTGCATCAGGCGCGTTTTTGCGAAATCCGCAAAACCTCGGCTACTGAAAGGCTTGCTCCGAGACCGGAAAGTGCGCGGGCGTGAGCGCAGAGCGGACACGCCAGTATGGCTGACGGTGCAAGGGAATGAAATGCTCGCTGTGGGCCACCCCGGCGGCGCCGAGACGACGACTGATCTCATCGCGATCGCAAGTTAGGTGCTCCAGCTGGAGCTGCAAGATGTACAGGTGCCACGCGTGCTTGCAGCCAGTGCTTACCGTGGGGAGGGGTAACGGGGCAGTTAGCAAGCAAGCTGTCATACCGCGCGGCGGTCCTGCTGCGCAGTTCGCAAAACTCGTCCTGACGCCGCAGCTGGTGCAGACCGATCGCGGCCGCCAGATCGGTCATGTTGTATTTAAAGTCCGGAGCGACCACCTCGTAGTACCGGAGCGGTCGTTCGCTGTCCTCCCAGGCGAAGACATCCGCATCGATCCCATGCAAGCGCATCGTGCGGGCGCGGGCTGCGATCTCCACAGAATCCGTGGTCAGCATACCGCCTTCCTCGGTACACAGCGTCTTGGTGACGTAGAAGCTGAAACAGCAGCCATCGCTGGCCGCGCCGATGCGTTGGCCTGAGAGCTCGCTGGGCAGGGAATGTGCGGCGTCTTCGATGAGGACCACATCCCGGCCCGCAATCGCTTCTCGCAAGCCAGCCATGTCACAGGGATGGCCGGCGGTATGAACGGGGATCACCGCGCGAATACGGGGATTCTCGGCCAGGGCGCGGGCCAGGGCCGCGGGGGAAAGAGTGAGCATCACCGGGTTGATATCGACGAACACCGGGGTGGCACCGAGATAGCGAATCACTTCGGCCGAGGCGGTGAAGGTGTAGTCGGAGGTGACCACCGCATCTTTGGGACCAATCCCGTGGGCTTCAAGCGCCAGATGCATGGCTGCAGCACAAGAGTTGACCGCAACTGGGAAGTTAGCACCTACGTAGTTTGCGAATGCTTGTTCGAAGGCGCGGACTTTAGGGCCGGAGGTCAGCCAGCCGCTGCGAATGCTATCGCACACTTCGGCGATCTCTTCTTCACCAATCGACTATCGATGAAAGCGAAACTTGATACCACATCCCGCTAAAAAAAGGGGTGGTACCAGAGGGGGGATTCGAACCCCCACTCCCGGTTACGGGAACTAGGACCTGAACCTAGCGCGTCTGCCAGTTCCGCCACTCTGGTACTCGATCTGCGACTGCAGGCCGGGTATGATAAACACATGGCAGGGGTCTGTCAACGTGTTTCGTAACTTTCAACCGCCGATATGGTACATCTCCACCTTGCCGGTGGTCTGGCCCTTCAACTGCAGGCGGTCTGCTGAATAGCGATCGGTCCGTGCCTGCCAGTGCGACTCTACTGTTTTGCGGAGTTCGCTATCATCGGCCCCGGCCAGCATCAACGTGCGCAGATCAAGCCCAGAGGTGCCGAACAGGCAGGTAAACAGGAAGCCGTCAGCGCTGATTCTGGCGCGGCTGCATTCATGGCAGAAGGGCTCGGTCACAGATGAGATCAGCCCAATCTCGCCGCCGCCATCCAGATAGCGGTAGCGCCGGGCCACTTCGCCCCGGTAGAGCGGGTCTGCGGGCTCGAGTGGATATCGCTCGTGAATCAGGTCATGAATCTCGCGCGCGGGGATGACGTCCTCCCGCTGCCACTGATTCATGGTGCCCACGTCCATGTACTCAATGAAACGCACGATGAAGTCGTGTTCACGTCCTAGCTCGGCCAGCGGTAGGATGTGATCTTCATTCCAGCCGCGCATGGCCACCATATTGATCTTGGTTTGCTGGAAGCCCACGTCGCGGGCCGCAATTGCACCGTCCAGAATGGCCTTTGGGTCCACTGCCCGCCCGGCTAGCCGGGCTAGCGTGGCCCGGTTAACCGCATCCAGGCTGATCGTCAGGCGATCCACGCCAGCCTCGCGCAGCGCCGCTGCGAACTTAGCAAGGTGCACGCCGTTAGTGGTCAGTGCGATGTCCGTAATCCCGGGAATCTCGCGAATGCGGCCAATGAGCTGGGCGACGCCCGGGCGCAGCAGCGGTTCGCCACCGGTCAGTCTGATTTTGCTAACTCCACATTCCACAAAAATACGGATGAAGCGCAGCACTTCTTCGTCTGAGAGACGTTCAGCCGGTCGCAGAAAGCGGTGGTCGGGGCTGAATTGTTCGGTGGGCATGCAATAGCGACAGCGCAGATTGCAGGCATCGATCAGTGAAACACGGAGGTCGCGCAATGGCCGGCAAAGTGTGTCCGTTAGGGTGTCCATGGGCTGGCCCCCGCACGGGTCAGTCTCCAATTAGTCAACTTCTTCTTTGCCGCTGCTCTCGCGAGAGTAGATCTTTTCGACGATCTCGGAGACATCACGAAACCCGATGTCGGCTGAATAGACTTCTTTGAAGTAGCTGTCTGCCTTTTCCTGATCGCCCCTGACCTTGTACTCTTCGGCGAGCTGGTACAACGTGCTCTTCTTGATGCCGTCCATGTTGTGCATTCCTTCTAAGGCGCCCTCCAGCTCGACAATGGCCAGATCGTGCTTGCCTTGGAACGAGAGGCAGCGCCCAATCGTGAGACTGGCCTGCTGGCGTAATGCCGGATTTTTCTTCACCATCTGGAAGTTTGCGAGGGCGAGGTCGTACTCTCCTGCCTCGAATTGATAGTGCGCGAGCGTATCGCGGCCCTTGACTTCACTCGGCAGCCGTTTGACCAGCTCGCCCCAGCGGTCCAGCATGATGGTCAGCCGTTCGTCTTCCCAAGCCTTGATATTCTCGATGGCTTCCGCTTCGGTTGCCACTTCGTTGGCCAAGGCTTCTTTCCAGCTCGTAATTTCCTTGTCGATGACCTTGCCTTTGCATTCGGTGACGTGGTTGTACAAGCCTGGGTCGAACCCATCGAGCATCTCCAGCGCCTTCTCGTACTCGACAATGGCCTCTTCGTCGCGGCCTGCCTGGCGGTACGCCTCTGCCAGCTTCTGACGATTTGCGCCGGAATCTCGCCCATCCACCAGTTGTTGCAGGCTCTTGATCTGCATCTCCATGTCCGCGCTTGTGCGAAAGGTAGAGCCCTCCTGTTCCTGCTTGACGGCTTGGTCCTTGTCGCGGATGATGTCTTTGTAATCGGCCTTGCCCTGCTCGGCAGCGGCCCATCCTCCTTGCTTCATCGCGGCCAGAGCGGTCATTTCTTTTCTTTCCGCCATAAACTTGTCCGTAGGCTTGATGCCACAGATGCGGTTCATGCACTCCAGCCCTTTCAAGGCCTCGTCGCCTTTCACATAGGCGTTCGCCAGGCGGTGTAACAGCGGAATGCTTTGCAGGTGATGAGCCAAGGCGCAGTCGAGCGCGTTGATAGCGACATCCCACACATTGGCATCGGCGGCAATGCCAGCCATAAACAGGGCTGCACTGGGTGATGTGGGGTCACCAGTCATCACGACCTCGGCTTGATCCAGCGCCTTGCTGAAATTCCCAGCCCTAATCGCTACTTTAGCTTTAGCCCGAGCGGGCAGTGTGACGAAGAACGCAAGGACTGCGCGAGCCATGCTGGGCTTATTCCCGACACGCCCCAGCTGGGCTTCCCGGAGCTTCTGGCGAACTTCAAGCAGGCCCGGCTCATCGTACAAGACGGTCCGAAACATGTCGATGGCATAGCCGTAATTCTTCTGAACTAACGCCTTGACACCTCGATCGTACAGCTCTTTGAGGCGCTTCTCGATGTGCTTCAGTTGTTTTCGCTCAATCTTCTTTGCCATTTCAGCTCTCTACATCCGTCGTTGATCTGGTCTCTAATCTAGCTGTTCGCGAAGGGCTTTACAATGTCAGGCTACCCGCTATGGCGCGAGGCGGCTACTCGCGTTCCTGGACGATGCGTTGTGTGACGCTGTACTTCTCGACGCCAGTCTTCTTGCAAAGGTTCATCACCTCCATGATTCGGCCATGTTTCGCGTTGGCATCGCCGCGGATCTCGACATCGCGATTGCCATGGCTTTTGACCCAACTACGCAGCTGGTCCTCGAGAAGTTGCAGGCTGAGCACGTCCTGATTTATGACAATGATTCCACCGGCGCGAATGTTTATCACCAGCCGCTCCTGATCTTTGGCGATGGCAGAGCCCTGGGTGCCCTCGGGCAGCTCGACCTTCATGTCGCGCTCTTCCGTGTAAAAGGTGGTGGCGACGAGGAAGAAGACGATGAGGATGAAGATAATATCAATCAGCGGGGTCTGGGGCACCTCAAACTGCTCGCTCTCTTGCCACCGGCGTGCCATCTCAGGCGTCCGCGTCGGGCGCCGGTGCGGTCGGCAGCAGCAGGGCTTCTTTGACCAACTCCTCGCAGCGATGTAGCCTGGCGTCCAGGCGGCCGGTAAGGTAGTGATACGATAGCAGCAGCGGAATGGCCACGATCAGGCCAAAGCAGGTAGTGAGCAGTGCTTTAGAAATCCCGCCAGCCAACGCTGCAGGATCGCCCAGCGCTCCCTGCTGAGACACGGTATCAAATGCTTCGATAATGCCGACAACCGTCCCCAGCAGCCCGAGAAGCGGCGTCACGTTGGCAATCACCCCAATTGGGCGCACCCCTCGCCGCAGTTTCCACAGGTGGTTTTCTACCGCTTCCTCGATGGCCTGGCGGCGTTGCTCGGGCGTGCCCGCCTCCCACTGTATGGCTGCTGCGAGAATCTCGCCGACACAGGTCTTCGCAGCTCGGGCCATGACCTCACTCACCGCAGCGGCCCGCTGCGTATGCAGTTGGTTCTCGGCAAAGCGCGGCAGAATACGCCCGCGCCGGGTGCGAAACAGGCTCTCTAGGACAAAGGCGATACCAATCACCGAAGCCGCCAGAATGGCGTACATCACCTCGCCGCCACGTTCCAGCGTCTCCCACATCTCATTGCCCCGGGGACCGCCCTCTGCGGCACTCAGGTGGAATGCGGAGATCGCCAGCGTAGTCAACAGCCAGCGCATCACTTTGCCACCTGCAATGCGTCAAGCTTGGGCACCCACTCTGAGTCCGGATACTTCTCGCGTAGCTTGGCCGCGTAGAGCGTGGCACGCTTGGCGTGATCCGGGCCAGCCTGGACAAAGGCATCGACCGCGTGATACAAGGCCCGCGGCGACAGATCGGGATAGTCGAAGAGCATCTCGACCCGTAGGAACTGCCTGGCGGCGCGGTCTGGCTGTCCTTGCGCCAGCAACACAGAGCCGATGTTGAACTGTGCTTGAGCCGCCGGGCGAGTGTCGGTGTGGGCGATCGTAGCCTTGAAGTCCGCGATCGCTTCGGCGTGGATACCCAGCGCCTTCCGCGCCAGCCCCCGGCGGAAGTAGGCCAGGTAGGCTTGCTTCGAGTCTGGATAGGCCTCCAGCAGCAGGGCGCTGTGCTCGATCACGTCCTGCCAGCGCGCGAGTGCCACGAAGCAGTCATCCAAGGCATGCCAGACGCTCTCGTCGCGCTCGCCCCCCGCAATGCTCAGCAGCAGGTCGGCGCCAGCCTGCGCCTGATCTGCGGCCAGGTACGCCTCCGCAGCGCGCACCATTGCTTCGATGCGCAGGACTCCGTTTGGGAAACGCTCTGGCACGGCGCGAAAAGCCTTAGCCGCGGCTGCATGTTCGCCGCGTTCGCGCTGGACCCAGCCTGTCATGTACTGCGCACGTTCAGATTCCGGCGTGGAGGCACCGGCAACCTCACGAAAAGCAGCGAGCGCTGTAACATGGTCGCCCTGCTTAAAGGAAATTTCGCCACACTGCAGCAGGCTATCCAGTCGCCATTCACTGCCCTTGAGCACGGCGAGTTCTGCGAACATCGCAGCTGCGGCCTCTAGCTGCTCCTGTTGCAGGAGGCACCAGGCCAAGCCGTATTCTGCAGCGTGCCGTAAGGCGGGGTCTTTTAAGCTTGGCAACAGCTCCGTAAAGGCCGCTCGTGCCGCATCGACCTGGCCCAGAGAAAAGGCATCCTCAGCAAGGCGCAGTGCCAGCTCAGCGCCATACTTCCCGCTCGGGAACTGCGCTTGGTACGCGGTCTGATGCTGGGTGAGCGCGTCGCCGCTGTAGACGTAAGCCAGACGCCGCCAGGCGCGCTCGATAAACGGGTCCTCCCCGCTGCGCTTCATCAGGCGTTGATAGGCAGCGACGGCTTCCTCGGTGCGGCCGGTAGACTCGGCGATACGGCCAAGCATGAAGGAACTTTCGCTGGCAAACTCGCCGTCGCCGGCGGCCAAGGTCGAGAAGTGCTCGCCCGAAAGCGGAAACCGGTCCGTCTTAAATGCGGCCCAGCCCAGCCGATACAGAGTCTGCGGGTCTGGCTGATCCGCCCGGGCTAATTCCAACAAGTAGTTGATGGCATCCGCTGCGCGGTCTTGGCGGTACAGAAACTCGCTGGTGGCAAAGAGTGCTTTGTTTCGCAGCTCGCCGGGAAGCGATGTCTCCAGCAGAGCTTTGAGGGCAGCCACCGCTTCGTTCCCCTGGCCATTTTCTTCCAGCGACAAAGCGCGCGAGTAGGCAGCGTTGGCGGCATACTTGCCAGTTGCGAACTTCGCAAGTAGTTGGTCGAAAGCGGTGATGGCCTCGGCGTGGCGCTTGGTGCCCGCAAGCGACTCGCCATAGCTGTACCACAGGCTCTCTCGCTGCTCCACTCCGTCCTTTTGCGTGAGCGGCTCCAACCACGCCAGCGCCTGCGGAAAGCGCTGCAATTCGTACGCGCAGAGTCCACGCCATAGGGACGCATCGGCGGCTTCCTTGCTGTCGGGTGCTTGGGCGGCTAGCTCGCCGAGAATTGTGAGGCCGCGCTCGAACTGCCGCGCTTCGTAGGCTGCCACACCAGCATTGTAGCGGGCCGAGAGATGCTCGGCCCCGGCCGGATGCTTGCTCAGGTAGGCGACAAACAGGTCGCAGGAGGCCGCCTTATTGCCTGCTTGGAATTCCATCCAAGCGCGGCGCAGCGTGGCAGCGCCGTCCGCATCTTCGACGCCTTCGAGTGCGCCTGCGGCCTTGTCGAACTGCGCCAGCTCGGTGTACGCTTCAGACAGGGCCAAGCGAGCACGGCGGGCATCCGGCGCTTCAGGCGCGGTCTTCAGCATGGCTTCCAACACGGCAATCGCTTTTTGGGGGTGTTGCAACCGTTGGTAGCACCAGCCGAGCGAAAACTGCACGCCAGCAAGTCCGCTGTGGGTTGCGAACTCCGCGACAAAGGTCTCGTAGAGGGTTGCGGACTCCGCAAACTTCTCGAGTTGCAGCAGGCATTCGCCTTGGGCAATGAGGGCTTCTGGGCGGATGCGGGCATCGCCGAGGCCTGCGGCCGTGCCGAATGCCTGGGCCGCTGGCGCGTACTTCTTCAGCGCCAAGCGCGAACGAGCTAGGTTGTACCAGGCGAGGGAAATTCCGTCGGCCTTTGCATGCTTCGAGATAGCAGCCTCATAGGCGGTGATCGCCTGCTCGTGGACCCCGGTCCTGAGCTGGCATTCGCCGATTCTAAACGCGCAGGTGGCCGCTGCCTCTCCGGTTGGAAAGTCTTGCAGGTAGACACGATACTCCTCGATCGCGGAGGCGTAGTCCTGCTGGATAAACAGGCCTTCGGCAAAATGGAACTGGTCTTCCTGTTCTCCGCTGTGCGCGAAGACGGACAGCAGGATCAGCAGTACAGAGGGAATGCGGTACATGGAATACTCCGGGTTCAGCGATTCACGGTATATAGACGGCCGCAGCTGCGATGCAACGCGCGAGCCGGTGAAGTGCCTCACCCGCGAAAGCATCACTACCAACGCATACGAAAGGTGCGTCCGGGACGAACTGTGGTGGCGATCGTCACCTGGATGCGGCGGCGGCCGTTTACGAGCAAGAGTGATGTCCCGGGCTCGACGTTCTGATCGAGATAGACGAAGCCGCAGGCAAGCCCTCGCGGTGCGAAGTCCGCAGGGGCGCTTTCGGTACCAATGCGAAGGATGGTCCCAGCGACGCGCTCAATGCTGATGTCAGTGACGCAGGTGAGGACGTGGCCGATGTCTTGGTCTGCGAGCAGGACGCGGGTATCCCGGCCAACGGGGACTTTGCGGTTATTCTCGCCGACAAAGGCGTAGGTGTAGCTGGCGTCGCTGGCCTGTTCGAGTGCCC
Source organism: Lentisphaeria bacterium (assembly GCA_003477185.1). Taxonomy (GTDB): domain Bacteria; phylum Verrucomicrobiota; class Lentisphaeria; order JABSQK01; family UBA12247; genus UBA12247. The sequence goes on along the minus strand of DMTJ01000474.1, from coordinate 6,643 downwards.
GGTCGCCAATGAATGATTTGGACCAGCCACCGTCGGCCCGTGGCAGGGCAAACTCCCACGGATGACGGATGCAGGGCCAGTCGCCAATGTCCTGATGAGAAAGTGGCAGCATAGCCCCGGCACGTAGGCTGTCTCGCGCCCCGAGCCCGCAGGGCAGGATCCCGCAGTCTTGCCCTTGTGCCAGAATCTCATCCCAGACGGCCGTGGCGTGCTCGGCGGGCAGGTAGAGCTCGAAGCCGAACTCGCCGGTATAGCCCGAGCGGGAGACAAGCACGGGTGCGCCAGAACGGGTCTTCACGGTGCTAGACGCCCCGTAGTGGCCACGAAATGAAAAGGCTGGAAACGGCCGGGCCTGGTCGCCGATGACGCGCTCGAGAATATCGCCCGCCTTGGGGCCTTGGAGGTCCAGCTTGGCAAGCGTGCCGGTCAAGATCTCGAAGGAGACGTCAGCGGCCGCGTGAGCCTGGAGGTGGGCGATGACGGGTCCGTCCATGGCCGCATTCACGACCACAAAATAGCGGTCTGGTACTTCCTGAAAAACGATGACGTCATCAATCACATGCCCGCGTTCGTCGAGAAAAAAGCCGTAGGCGGCGCGTCCCGGGCATAGTGGCTTTTTGCCGGGCAAGGCTGTCTCGAGATCCCGGGTCAAGGTGGCCTGCAGCAGCTCGCGGGCACTGGCGCCTGCTATGGTAAACATCGACATGTGGCTGGTATCGAACAGGCCAGCAGCGAGCAGGACGGCGCGATGCTCGCGAATCAGGCCAGCTTCATACCAGAGAGGCATGGCAAAGCCACCGAACTCGCCCCATTTCGCACCGGCTGAATCGTGTCGTTGATAAAGAGGGGTCTGGTTCATAACTGCACTCGTAGATTTCAGGTAAAGGTGTAAGGCCCGTAGGGGGTGGAGCGGCCGCAGCCGTGACGACGATGGCGAATGAACGCGGCTTCATCGCTAAGTTGCAGCCAGGGGTTTCCGGCGCGTTGTTCGGCCATGGTAGTCACCGAGGTGGCGCCGTAATCATGCCCGGGATACAAGGTGGTCTCCGGCAGGACCTCTTGCTTCAGACGCTGCAGCGAAGCGAACAGCTGGGCTGGGTCCGCTCCGGGCGCGCGGCAGTGGCCGCACCCGTAGACAAAGATGGTGTCCCCGACAATCATGCGGCTATCGAACTGGAAGCAGACTCCGCCGGGGGAGTGACCGGGTGTCTCGAGGACGCGCAGCTCGGTCTCGCCCAGATGCAGGACATCGCCCTCTGCTAAGGGGTGCCACGTCTCGGGCGTGCCAGGCCAAACGGGCACTTCTCGCGGGTGCACAAAAACAGGCACGTCGCAATGGTCCAACAACTGATCCACGCCATTGACGTGATCATGATGGGTGTGCGTGAGTAGGATGCGGTCGATGACGCAGCCGCGGACAGCCGCCTGTTCCATTATAGCCGGGACATCCCAGGCCGGGTCGATCACAGCGGTAGCCTGGGTTGCCTCGTCCTGCAGCAGGTAGATTAAATTATCGGCCGGCCCCAGTGGGAGCTGATGGAGTTTGATCATCGCAGCCCTACGGCCTTGCGGACGCGCGCCATGGTGCCACTGGCGATATCACGGGCCTGTTCGGTCCCGCGGGCCAGGATCTGGTCGACATAGCCCGGATCGGCGGCAAGCTCTTCACGGCGTTCGCGGAACGTCCGAAAGTACTCCCAGTATGCCTCGAACGCAGCCTGCTTGGCATGGCCATAGCCAAAGCCGGGCGTTGCGTAGTTCGCACGCATCTCTTCCAACTCGTCCTCGTTCGCGAACAGGCTGTAGATAGAGAAGACGTTGCAGGTATCGGGATTCTTGGGCTCGTCCTGCGGCGTGGAGTCGGTGACGATCTTCATGAAGCACTTTTTGCGAATCTGCTTTTCGGCGCCGAAAAGCGGGATGGTGTTGTCATAGCTCTTGGACATCTTTCGGCCGTCTACCCCCGCTACGGTGGCGAGTTCTTCGCGAATGCGCGGCTCTGGCACCACGAGGATGTCTCCGTGCGCATTGTTGAACCGGATCGCGAGATCGCGCGTGACTTCGAGATGTTGCTTCTGGTCTTTGCCGACCGGGACCACGTTCGCGTCATAGAGCAGTATATCGGCCGCCATCAGCACCGGATAGGTGAACAGCCCGTGGTTTGGCGTCAGGCCTTGCGCGACCTTGTCCTTGTAGCTATGACAGCGCTCCAATAGCCCAACGGGCGTGAAGCAGCACAGGATCCAGCTGAGTTCCTGGACCGCAGGAATATCAGACTGCCGATAGAGAACCGTCTGCTCGGGAGCAAGCCCCGCAGCCAGCCAGTCCAGCACCACGCCACGCACGCGCTCACGCAACAATTCCGGGTCCGGATTCTGCGTGAGGGCATGATAGTCCGCGACAAACAGAAAGGTCTGGCCTTGACCCTGTAAGTCGATGGATGGCTTCATGGCCCCGAAGTAATTGCCGATGTGAAGATCGCCAGATGGCTGAACTCCCGTCAGGATTCGCATCAACTCCCTCCGCGGAAAGCGTAAATCCAGGTGCCGTTGTCGAAGCTACGGGATACGGTCACGCCACCAAAGCTGCGCCCGTTTACGGCCCACTTGGCCAGTACACCTTCGACGGCCTGGGCGGCTCCAAGTCCGGCTGCGATCTCCGCAGCCGGGCCTTCGCTCCCGGCATTGGCGGCGACATGCTTCTGCAGCGCCTGGGCCAAGGCATCCATATCCCCACTGGCGAGCTTGTAGGCTTGGACGCCGGGCTGATGAAAGGCGTTTACCTGCACGAGTTCGGCGTAAGCGGCAACCGCACGCTCAAAGAGAGCAATCAACATGCCAAGTGCGGCAGGCGTGAGTGCCTCGATCGTAATGGTCATCACCGGACGGTTCTTGCTGGCCAGTGCGTCTACCAGCCCACCGAGGAAGTTATGAAGGTAGTCCGCCATGCTGAGCCCTTGTTCCGCATTATAGTGCGCTGGGTCCTCGAGCACTTCCACGAACGTCACGAAGAAATCGTCTCGGCCTTCCTGCAACTGCTGGACAAAGGCGTGGGCATCGGACCCGCCCTTGTTCCCAAATACGTTAAGCCCTTGCTCGACTGGCACGCCGCGCAAATCTGTGCCCTTCCCGACGCTTTCCATCACGAGCTGCTGAAGATAGCGCGCCAGCAACACTAGACGGTCAGAGTACGGCAGGACGACCATGTTGCGATCTCCGCGACCATCGCCGAGGAGGTACCAGGAGGCTGCCAGCAGATACGAAGGATTGGTATAGGGGTCTGGATCGCGCGTCCACTCGTCCATCAAGACTGCCCCCTCGAGCAACTGACCAAAATCAATACCTGCGGCAGCGGCGGGCACGTGACCGACCACGGCCGTTTCGCTGGTGCGCCCACCGATGGACTCAGCCATGTGCCAGCGCTTGCGCCAGCCATTCGTCTCGGCGTGCTGATCGAGCGCGCTACCGGCCATGGTCACCGCACCGGCATGAGCGGCAAAGTTCAGGCCTGCGCGCTCGTAGATGGCTTGGAGGGCGAACATGTTGTTGCGCGGCTCGCGTGTGCCGCCGCTCTTGGAGATGGTAATGACCAGAGTCGTGGACCAGTCGGCTACCGCACAAAGGTCATGGATGCCAGCCGGATCTGTGTTATCGAGAATGTACAGCTTCGGGTTTCCGTCGCGCTGCTCGGCGCTCAGCTCGTTCCAATACGGACCGCGAAGTGCGAACTGCGCAAGCTGGGGCCCCAAGGCGGACCCGCCGATCCCGTTGATGACCACGGCAGATACACGCTTGCCGTTCAACAGCAGTTCACCGCTGCGCACAGCTGCAAAAAATGCCTCGACGTCGGCGAACAGCTCGCTGCTTGCGTAAACTGCCCGATCCCCAAAGTGTGTAACTTGCCTGCCTTCGTCCGGATTCTTGATATCCCCCGCCTCAATGCACTGCATCTGCGCATGCACAGCCGCAAATGTCTGCGCCAGTTTTGGTAACTGTTGCAGGTGCTTTTCAGAGTTTCTTAAATCGAGGGAAAACCCTGAGTATTCGCGAGTTATGAATAATTCCTGAGAGGCTTTAGGCATCTTGGGCTTCCAAAATCTTAGATTGTAATTCTAGTAGACGGCCACAACTTACGCGTCCGCGTCAACGCTACCAGAGTATCGTCGACTAGACCCCAGAAGGACAGAGGCAGCCTTTTTGAACACCCACCGCAGCGTTTTGATTCTCAGCATTTCGCTGGCAGTCACAGTCACAATCACGGTGTTAATCGCGATTGGGGCCCCCCGCACGAATGTCTATGCTGCGGTTTCCTATGGCCCGCGCCCGACGATGTCCATCAACCCGGCAGAGTTCGAGGCCCAGCTCGAAATGCCGCCCCCGGTCATCGAGATGAATGTAGGGACCCTCGTTAAGGGTCTGACAGATCGCGCCTACGGTGAGTGGCGGGCTGGAAACGTGCTTGAGGCGGAGGAATTGTTTCGCAATGTCCTGCTTTGGGAAGTCCGCCCCGGTCCGATGCAGGCAGTGGGGCAGCTGGCCTTCGTCGATCATCGCTACCACGAAGCGGTCAATTTCTTTACGCATTTCAAGAAAATTGCCCCGGAGCGCATTGAGGCGTATACGAATCTCTCCGCAGCTCTGATGTGCCTCCATCGCTATGATGAGGCGCAGAAGGTCATCGATGAAGGATACGCCAAGCTTGGCGGCACCTTTTCTGGTCCCTTCGATTTCATGCAGGCCTGCATCCACTTCCATCGAGGCGAGTTGGAAGAGTCCGATGCCATACTGGCGAAGGCACAGAGTTCGCTTGGTCCGGAAATCCAACTGCTGGTGAACACGCACTGGTCCCGTGGCCTGAGGGCGCTGCCGTCTTACAACGCAGGCCTGCCGGCGGATTCTGGCGAAACACCGCCCGCCAAATAGACGCACCGCCACACGGCCAAGCTACCTTCAGTTACAGCCTGCAGCATGACATGAGACGAACCGTTGATTTAGTACAGCGGTGAACACCACACAGTCAATCAGGCGGGTCTACGATCGTCACCCGGTACTGATCGCCATCTTTAAGATGGCCGCTGAGATAGCTCTCGATCCGGTAAAGACGCCGCTCTGAGACGCCACGAATCACCTGCATGTCGAAGAAGCGAGGGGATGGGGGGAGCCCTTCGAAAGCAACCCCAAGCGCGAGGTCGCGCAGCTCAAACTGCTCGCCGTTGACCAGAATGACGGTCTTGCTGACAATTACCGGTATCGCATCGCTTGAAACGCGTTCCTTCTGCGGACCACTCGTCCGGCATCCGACCGCGAGGACGCCCAAGAAGAGTAGCCCCAGCCAGACTCTGCGCGCCAGCAAAATCAGGAAGGCTCGCCGACGTCAAGCTCAGGGGCATCGCCGTCCTCAATCTCGCTGTCCTCAGTGTCGCTAGGCTCATTTAGGCGCGCGTCATTGAATGCATTCACGACAGGCAGAGCTGCCGCCAAGTCCAGTGCTCGGACAGCGACCCGCACACCAATGGCAGTGGTTCCGAGACCCCCCATATACTCATTGTGCAAAAAGCTCCGAATCTCCGAATCTGCCAGTTTGCCCTGCAGAAGGCCAGCCTCAATCGGGCCGCCGGTAAATACTACGGCTGGTTCATCTTGATCATCCATGATCCTTCCTCTGAGGTGGCTCTTCCTGCAAACTATGATAGCACCATAGCTCGGCCTGCATTGGATTGCAACCGCCGGCGACGAATCAGCATGGAGTGTGTGGCGCAGGTGTGTATCATGCGGTTTTATCCACCGGCTGTATTTTCAGCCCTCGAGGGGACGCAATGTTTGCGGCCAAGCTACCGTTCGATGTAACACGTGTCCCATTTTATTACGGGTGGGCCATCCTGCTGCTGGCCGTCCTGGCAATGTTCTCCAGCCTTCCGGGCCAGACTGCCGGCATCGCGGCCTTTACCCAGCCCCTCTGCGCCGTAACCGGCCTCTCAGATCTGCAGCTGAGTATTGCCTACTTGCTCGGTACGGCGACGAGCGGTTTGGTCCTGCCGAGCGCAGGCAGGCTAGTGGATCGCCTCGGCGCGCGCCGAGCCTACTGCATGACAACCGCCTGTCTGGCCCTGACCCTATTCACGTTGGTCAAGGTGCTTCAGCAGCTGAAGCCAGCTGCGGAGTTCGCAACCCCTGTTTTCATGGTGACTATGGCTTGCGGATTTCTGGCCGTGCGCTTCTTCGGTCAGGGCTTGCTGCCCATCATCGCCAATACGCTGGTCGGCAAGTGGTTCGATCGGCGACGCGCCCGCGCTGCCGCCCTTTTGGGCGTAGTAAACGGCCTGGCCTTCAGCTATGCCCCCAAGGCCATGTCTGACCTGGTCGACCTGTATGATTGGGATGGCGGCTGGCTCCGCCTGGCGTTGGTCCTAGGGCTGGGCGTCACGGCGATCGCCTGGCTCTTCTGCCGCGACACCCCCGAAGCCTGCGGCCTATCGGTGGACGGCGAGCAAGGCTCCACCACCACGGCCCAGACAGCGGTCGTGGACCGGCCAGCGACTGAAGCAGTTCGCAGCCTCGAGTTCCTCGTGATCGCGCTGATGCTCTGCGCCCACGGAACCGTGCTGACCGGCTACACCTTTCATCTCCAGTCAAACGGGCCAGAG